>JAEEOX010000108.1 GCA_016284485.1 Bacillota bacterium
GAGTATCGATGCGGCTGAAATGGTTTATTGTATGAGCCGGGCATACTGGGGGCAGGGGCTGATGCCGGAAGCATTAAAAGCCGTGATGGATTATCTTTTTGATACTGTCGGACTAAATCGCATTGCTGCGTGTCATGATGCAAACAATCCAAAATCAGGACGCGTCATGGAAAAAGCCGGAATGAAACTGGAGGGTATTCTGAGGGCGGCAGGAAAAAACAATCTCGGGATCTGTGATGATGTGTGGCATGCGATGCTCCGAAGTGACAGGAAGAAATGATTTAAGGAGGAAAATATGGACATCAGAATAGAACCCATGACCAGAGAGCAGATGCACGAGATGTATCAGGCTTTCCAGATGGATCCCATGATCTTCGATGACATGGAGCTCTTTGAGCAGGTCAAAAATTACGTATATAATCCCGAGAAAGTGGACATGCTCTACGATATGCGCATGGATGAAGAGGGCAGCCATCTTTTCGCGGTGATGCTTGACGATAAGGTCATCGGCGAGGTGGGCCTCAGGCACTACAGCGACGAGACAAAGGAATGCGAGCTGAGCGTCCACATGATGAATGACTCGGTGAAGGGCAAGGGCTACGGGACTCAGGCGGAGAAACTGGCCATCGATTACGCCTTCGACGTGCTGGGGGCGGAGAGCATCTTCGCGGAATCACTGATCAAAAACGCAAGGAGCCAGCACATCATGGAGAAGCTGGGCTTCAGGTATTTTGGTGAAAACGAAGGCTTCAAACAGTATCGCCTTGTCAGAGAGGACAGAGTGTGAAATGAACCGTGAGCTTATAACCAAAACAGAAGATTTCCTCAAACAAAAGTTTGATTCAGGGCTGTATCTCTCCGAGCATCCGGATGCCAAAGCCTACAGGCTGGAGCACACTTACCGTGTGGCTAACATCGGAAGACAGATCGCAAGGGAAGAGGGATTCGACGAAACAGAGATGGTCATCGCCTGTCTCCTCCACGACGTATCCTACTGCGAGGAATTCGGTGAAGAAGGCTGGCTGGAACACGGCAGACGCGCCGCAGCCATAGCCAGGCCCTTCCTTGAGACACTGGGCCTTGCCGAGGACCGTATCAATGATATCTGTTACGGGATCGCCATCCACGTGGATGACAAGGCGGACTTCGAAGGAGAGAGGACAGCCTTCGCGCTTTCGGTGGGAGATGCGGACAACATCGACCGCTTCGACGTGTATCGGATCCACGAGGGTCTGGAAGCGGAGGACTTCATCCACAAATCTTACGAAGACAAGCTGGATTACACAGTGAAGCGCCTGACCCGGCTCAAAGAACTGCGGGAGATGCCCATGGGCACCGCCACCGCAGAGAGACTGTGGAAGGAAAGGCTGGACTTCTACATCAGCTTCTGCGAGAAGCTGGAGAGCCAGCTGAGATCAAGCTATAGTATTTTGGACTGAAAGAAGGGTTATTAATGTTTGACAGCGCTTTGGAAAACATCCAGGTCGTGGGGCCGGTCTGTGCGGTGGCATGGATCGTCACCATCATTTTCATCATGTGGAAACCACAGAGGTACTTCAACAGCTTCCTTCTGATGGCGGCGATGATGGTCACAATGGTGTTCATCGCAGGATTTTTTGGGGAATACTCGGGGATCTTCCTTTTGGTGTGCTTCATAATAGTGTGCATAGCCCTGTTCATGGCGCCGGTGCTGCTGATCATAAACGGCGTAGTGATGATAAAGAAGGAATCGGTGTGCGCCGCCCATCTTTTGTCCCTGGGGCTGGGCATAGTCATCGCTATCGGCGAGATAGCGTCGGTGATATATGTGCTGGGCCTGGCCGGGAACACCAGACTTGGCGACGTGAACCTTCCGATCCTCTTCGTGGCGGCGACGGTGTTCTACTTCAGCTACCTGGTGCTCTGCTTCGTGATCTACTCCCTGTTCATCACCCACAGACCACACAGGAATAACTTCAACTACGTGATCATCCACGGCTGCGGCCTGGCAGGAGGGGAGCGGGTCACAAAACTTCTTTCCGACAGGGTGGACAAGGCCATCGAAATATATGAGAAATGCAAGGTCAAGCCTGTGCTGATCCCCAGCGGCGGCCAGGGTGCCGACGAAAAGATCAGCGAGGCCCAGGCCATGAAGAACTATCTCCTGGAGAAGGGAGTGCCGGAGGCGGATGTTTTGCTGGAGGACAAGTCTGCCACCACCGAGGAAAACATCATGAACTCCAAAGCCATCATCGACTCCCGGGAGGGCAGGAAAAAGACAGCTCTGGTATCCAGCAACTACCACGTCTACAGGTGCCTGAGGCTGGCCAGAAAGGCGGGGCTCAAGTGCACCGGCATCGGCGCCCACGTGGCGCTGTACTACTGGCCCTCGGCATTGATCAGGGAATTCATCGCAGTGTTCCTGACCAAGAACTTCCTGATCTGGGCGATGATAGGGTATCTGGTCTTCGTGAGCCCGCTGCTGTACGCGTTTTTGGTTGAATAGGAAAGGAAAGGAAAAGATCATGGAAAAAAGTAGACTGACGACCATATTGGTACTGATCCTGGCGGTGGCCATGTGCGCCGGACTGCTGGCGGCCTGCGGCGGAGGCGGGTCTCAGGGCGGCGAAGAGCCGCAGGATGATCCGGGAGTGGAAGCCCCCGGCGGAGACCCCGTGGAAGAGGGGCCCGCGGTGGTGACCCTGATCGAAGATATCGACACCGCCGACATGCTGGACATGCCCCTTGAGATGGAGTCTGTGACCCTCTATGAGGACGGCAGGGTGAAGGTGGTGCCCACCGGCGAAATGCTGGCTTACTACGAAGGAACCGACGTCCTGGAGGACGGCGGCGTATACCCCTTCGACTACATCGATAAGGTGAAGGAGATCTACCTGGTGAGATTCGGAAACGGCGGCTACAGGACGGTGATCGCCCTCATGGAGGACGGGTCGCTTTTCGCCTTCAGCGCAAAAGATCTGCTGGCCGACCACAAGCTCTCCGTCTACGGTGACATCGGCGGAGTGGCGGGTTTCACAGATGTGCAGCAGATTCAGGATGAGGGGGCCTTCGGCGTCCTGGGGATCACCGAGGGCGGCGAAGAGATATTGCTGGATCCCTACCTATATTAGGCCCTGAAAATTGTTGAAATTGTTTAAAAATTGACTTTACAAGCACATAGTCAGTAGATATACTAGTGACATATTGATATTTGGTCAGAGCTGAGAACAGGCGGGTCTCAAGCACCCGCCGGCTCTCACGGGAAACCGGTGCGAATCCGGTACAGTCTCCTCTGCTGTAACGCCGACGAAGGGTTCAGAACCATTGGAGTATTCTCTGAGAAGGGATCCCTGAGAATGAAGCGAAGTCAGAATACCGGCTCTTACCTTCCATCACTTTTCGGGCAGAGAAAAGACATGGAAACATCATTTTTGTGTTGTTTTTGATTAGCCTTTGCCTGAACAGAGGTTTTTTCTTTTTTACAGTTCTGAAAGGAGTAATTTATGTCAGAACAGACAACCAAGAGATTGCCCAGCAAGATCGCGGGTCTCATTCCCGTAATCGTGCTTCTCGCAATCATGATCACCAACTACGTAGCCGGTTGGGGCCAGGATCCTCACATCCCTGTCCTTATCGCCTGTGCGGTCGCAATGATCGTAGGTAAGGTATACGGCTACACCTACAAGGAAATGCTTGCCGGCGCTCTCGACGCTGTAAGCCAGTCCCTTGAAGCCATCATCATCATTCTTTGCGTAGGCTGCCTTATCGGTGCTTTTGAGGGATCCGGAACGATTCCCGCAGTAGTATACTACGGACTCAACGTCATCTCCCCCGCAGCATTCCTGCCTCTTGCCTGCATTCTTTGCGCAGTTGTAGGTATCGCACTTGGATCAGCCTGGACAGTATCCGCTACGCTTGGAATCGCCTTCATGACTATCGGAGCAACAATGGGACTCAACCCCGCGCTCATCGCAGGCATGGTTCTTTCCGGAGCATGCTGCGGAGACAAGTTCTCACCGCTCTCCGACTCCACCAACCTGGCCGCAGGATCTGCTCAGACAGGTCTGTTCGACCACGTAGGAGCTATGGTCACCACAACATTCCCGAGCCTTGTCATAGCCATCATCCTTTATGCCATTGCAGGCATCAAGGGATCCGCGAACTACGACCCGACAGTTGCTCAGGAACTCCAGGAAGCCATCGTTGGAAATTATAACCATATGAGCGTCCTCCTTCTTATCCCTGTTGTGCTCATCATTGTCGTTGCGGTACTGAAGGTGCCCGCACTTCCGGCTATCCTTCTGCTTAGCGCCATCGGCTGCGTGTTCGCAGTGATCTTCCAGGGAGCAAGCTTCTCTGACTGCATCACCCTTACACACTATGGATATGAAGCAGAGACAGGAAACGAGCTGGCTGACAAACTGATGAACCGAGGCGGTATGGACAGTATGCTCTGGACCAACAACCTGGTCATCGTGGCTGTTGGATTCGGCGGCATTCTCCAGACCATCGGAGCAGTTGAGTCACTTCTCGGCGCACTTATCAAGAAGGTAAAGACTCCGTTCCAGCTTGTGGCAGTTACAATGGTAACAGGTGCATTCTGCATCACCACCATGTGCGACCAGTACCTTGGACTCATCATCCCTGCAGCAATGTACAAGGATAAGTATGATGAGATGGGACTTGGCAGAAACATGCTTTCCAGAACACTTGAGGACTGCGGTACTCTGTGGAGCCCGCTGGTACCCTGGTCATCCTGCGGTGCATATCACTCAAATATTCTGGGAGTGCCCACACTCAGCTATCTGCCCTTCGTATTCATGAACATCATCAACCCGATCTTCGCTCTCGTTACCACATCCTATGGCGGAAACACCATCTATGCTGACGGTTCCAGAACGAACATCTTCAAGAAGCTCGTCAAGGGCAAAGGCCCCGCAGGCGCTCCGGATGAAGCTCATGAAAAGGCTATGGCAGCACTTAAGGAACTCCGTGCAAGCGGAAAATATCCTGATTTCAAATAAAGTAAAGATTCATACAGAACGAATTTAGAGCGAATTTAGAAAGATGGAAGAATTCAGAGGAATAGTCAAAGACAGAGACAGAAGCACGAGGATCATGTACGTGGCAGTTGCAGTGCTCTTCATAGTGCTGGAGATCATCAGACACAAATGGATCTACGTGCCCCTGGCAGTGCTGGTGCTCCTGGCCTGCTTTCTCCGTAAAGAACAGATAATCAACCGCGCCGGCATCACCACAAGGCTGAATGTTTTCGGCGTCATCCATGAAAACACATGGAGATGGGAGGACATATCTTCCCTGGGCTTCGATTACCACAAAAAATCCCCCAACGTCATCCTTAACATACGTTGGGACATAAAGATGCGTTCCTACGAGATCAATTCCCGCGACGTCTCCGGCATCAAAGACCTCGCCAGAGAGATGAACCCCTCCATCAAATTCGAGAGCCTTTAAATATTAGGATAAAGGGAAAAGGACCTTCCTGCGGAAGGTCCTTTTTTCGTTGTTTTTGGGAGGAATCATACTGAGGCGCCGTCTCGAAAAGTTATGTAAACTCAAATTACTGTACAATTTCAAAAAAATGAAATTGTACAGTAGTGGGCCCTGTGTTTTACTGTAGAAAAAGAGTTTTTTGATTACCTACAGTAATGGATGGAGTGATTAGGGTCAAAACACGGGCAAAAGCGGAGTTCAACCCTGGAAAATGAGATTTATTTACTGTACAATTTCAAAAAAATGAAATCATACAGTAATTTAAACAGGGCGAGGATAAAAAGTGACATCCTCGCCCTGTTTTCGTATATCAATTATTCTTGCTCAGCCTGTGGATCCGGCTCAGAAAAGGATTCTTTCGGTGAGCCGTCCTCCGCTGCATCTGCGGACGCGACAGCTTCAGCTGCCTTTCTTTTGCGGCTCACGGCTGCTGCGCCTGCAGCCACCGCGGCCAGTGCGATTCCGCCCGCCACGTAGGGCGTGGAGTTGGAAGAAGTGGATCCATCCGCGGTCACGTCTTCTTCTGCTTCGTCTGCCGCTGCGGTCTCCTCAGCCCCGGCGTATGTGCCTTCGTTGGCTGCGGTCTCAGCGCCTGCAACGTAGAGTTTGTGACCGTTGAGGTAGATGTTGGAATTCGTTGCGTCCTCGTTGGTCAGGCTGTCCAGATAGGTATCACCGGTGAGCACCAGCACGGAGTCGGCAGTCATTGTCAGATCCAGCTGCTGAGCCTGGTCATCGGTGTCGATGGCACCTGTCAGCACGCTGCCGCTCTCAAGGGTCAGGTCCAGTGTGGAGATGCTGTCCACGATGATGTCGCCGTCGACCTTCTGGTTGGTGAGGACGGCGGTGACGTGGCCGCCGTTGGATCCTTCATTACCCCAGGCTCCGGTCTGGATCCTGAGAAAATCCCCCGATTCGTTGGTGATCCGGTTGTTCTCGAGGACGATCTCGGCAGTGGTATTGGTGACGAAAATGGTGTCGCCGTTCAGGACATTGATGACTGAGTCTTTTGCACTGAAGTTGGCGGTGCCTTGCTCCGCGTCGCCGGACATGGACTGGTACAGGAAGATGGCCTTGTAGGTCTCGGACTTGCTGTTGTGCGTGTTGTTGTCGGCGGTCATAGTGATGCCGTTGAGGGTCACGCTGTTTTTGCCCTCCACCACAACGCCTTCGGAGGCGGTGGAGATCATCTCTGCGCCGTTGACGTACACATCCGCGGTGGAGTAGACCACGGGGGACCCGACTCCGTTGGACTCGTAGGTGCCGCCGTTGATGGTCATGGTGCCGCCGCCGCGGTCAGACCTGATGGGCGCTGAGGAGTTGCCCTTGGTGTTGACGGTCAGATCGTTGGCAGTCAGCGTGCCGCCTCCCGTGACCATAACTGCACCGGAATTGTTGGAGGTGGTGTTGATGGTGGAGTTGGAGATCGTGACAACGCCGGCTCCGTATGCGAAGACCGCGTTGGCGTGGGCTCCGTCAGTGGAGATCCGGGAATCGGTGATGTCCAGAGAACCGTCAGTCACCAGTACAGCCGCGTTGGTTCCGTAAAAGTCTGCACTGTCACCGTCGGAGTCGCCGGTCTTCGTGACTGTGGCATTGGTGATGGAGGAGCTGCCGCCCGTTACCAGGAGGGCCTGCTCGTCTGATTCTGTGGATGAGTAGGTCTGGCCTTCCTCAGTTGTGTCGGCAGTGAATTCGGTGACGCCGGTGTAGGTGATGTCCGCCGCGGACATTCCGCCGGGTCCGCCGGGTCTGCCTGCTCCGTCGGGTGGGGCGCCGCCGGGTCCGCCTGCTCCGTCGGGTGGGGCGCCGCCGGGTCCGCCGCCGAAGCCTCCCGGAGGCTCCTCGCCCGGGTTGCCCGAAGGCGGCTCAGGCGGACCGCCTGTTGAATCCGCGAAGGCGAAGCCGAGCACCGACGCCGGGATTAAAAGAGCGATCAGCGTCATGATGAGTATTCTTTTAAGTGTATTGCGCTTGGTTCTTTTCATGATATATGGTTCCCCCTTTCGTTGGTTTTTTTGTCGAATTATGTGTCAGGAAATCATTGGGGCTTCCTGATAGTAGCAAAATACCATCTGAATCTTGAAGAATTCTTGAAAGTGAGAGTTTTTTTATGTGTGAGTTGGGCCGAATTGAGCAAAAAAGTGTTTTTCGGCCCACCGATTTCCAGAGGCAGTGGGCCGAAAACCCCGAAATTGCCATTTTCGGCCCACCGGCTCCCGCAACACAGTGGGCCGAAACCCCCGAAATCGCCATTTTCGGCCCACCGGCTCCCGCAACGCAGTGGGCCGAAACCCCCGAAATTACAACTTTTGGCCCACCAGACCCCACAACGCAGTGGGCCGAAACCGCCTGAAAACCCCACTTTCGACCCAACCACCCACCGCTCTCCGCCGCAATCTGCTATAATTAAACTTGATCATACAAAAAACTCATCGCACCCTGTAACGTTTTGCCATCCCCGGGGATTATTTAAGTGAAGAGAGGACACGGAATTGGATATTGAGAAGATCTACAACGAATACTTCAAAATAGTCTACCGGTATGTTTTGTCGCTTTCGAGGGATCCCGAGCTTTCGGAGGATATCGCGCAGGACACTTTTCTCAAGGCTCTGAAGAAGGCGGACGAACTGGAGGAGGGGGACAATGTGAAGGGCTGGCTTTGCGTCATCGCCCGCAACCTCTACTACAAGCACTACAACAGCGAGAAGCGGCACGAGGAGATCATCGGGGAGAACCGGGACGAAGGCCTGGCCCCGGACCCGGAATCGGAGGTCCTGCAGGCCGACGAGAGGGTTAGGCTGCACCGTGTTTTGCACTCGCTGGAGGAGCCGTACAAGGAAGTTTTCTCTCTCAGATCTTTCGGAGAGCTGTCGTTCAGAGACATCGGCAGCATTTTCGGCAAAACCGAGAACTGGGCCAGGGTGACCTACCACCGGGCCCGCAAAAAACTTATGGAGGGAATGGACGATGAAGATAAACTGTAACGTGGCGCAGGACCTGATGCAGCCGTATGTGGAGGACATACTGAGCGCGGACAGCCGGGAGCTTCTCACGAAGCACCTGGAGGGCTGCGAGGCCTGCAGGGCGAAGCTTGATGAGATCAGGGGGATCAACAGAGAACTTGACGGCGCAGCCGGTGGCGAGCCAGGTGCAGTGAGCCGGGCGGATACTGCGGAGAAGACCAAGGAAGTTGCCACATTCAGGCAATTCAAGAAGTGGATCGACATGAGGCGGGCCGTTGCCATCATCATCACCATCGCAGTGGTGATCACCGGCTGCATCGGTGCGGCCTACTACATCGGGGAATATCAGACATATATACCCTACGAAGAATCCGGCATTCAGGTCAGTCCCAACGGGGATATTTATACGAAAGCAGCCTACCAGATGAACTGTACAGATCTGATCATGAAGGACACAGACAGCGAAGGCGTAAACCATGTGATGTTCGTGTATCTGACCAGCAGCATCAGATCCAGGCGTTTCGAGAAGCCCGGCGAGATGAGCATAGTGGCCAACCCCATCATAGAGGAAGAAGTGTGGAAGGAGGAGACCGATATCGGGCCTGTGGAGAACCACGTGATCGCGGTGTACTACGCGTCGCCCAAATTCCTCAAGAGCCTTAAGGGATTCAACATCAACAGGTCGCTTCTCATGGACCCGGACGCACAGCTTTCCGAGGAGGAAAGACAGGCCCTGCTTGACGAGGTCTGCGCCGACTCGGTGCTGCTGTGGGAGAAAGGCTGAATCAAATCAACGGGCGCCGTGAGGTGCTCGTTTCCATTGGAAGAGGATTTTTTGCGCACCAATGGAAACACCGGAGCAAAAAATCACGTTTCAATGGAAGCCTCGTATATGGTACAATATGCGCAGGAAAGGCTGAGCAGCCGAAGGGTTTTGAAAGGAAGGTAGACCCAGATGACAGGAAGAGAAGTCATACTGACCAACAGGTCTTTTACGACAGAAGAACTGTTCCGGTTCATGGAAGAACACTGGGACAAGGAGAAATACAACGATTTCGTGGTGGGAAGCCCGACGGACATGAGCGCGGGATTGTACGTGATGCTGCCCGCCACCACCAAGCACCTGGTCATAGTGTATTCCAGGGAGAAGGGGCTTTTCAGCAAGGAAAAGAAGGTGGTCCTGTCGGTGGCGCAGACCACGGCGGGAGCCATGGAGTCACTGGCCAGGAGCATACCCACAGGAGGCAATGTTTTCGCCGGGGCGCTCAAGATCGGAAGCGTCATTTCCCAGGAGGAGGACCGCATAGGCAACGATCAGGAGGCAATCGAGATCTACACCGACTATATGAAGAAGCTTCTCGGGGAG
>JAEEOX010000109.1 GCA_016284485.1 Bacillota bacterium
CGTCTCTGATCAGCGTTCCGGTCTCGGGATTGATCCTGATCTCCGTCGTGTTAGGTACCTGCTTTACGCATACAACTATCTTCATTCCGGTCTTCCTCCCTTTACCTGAATATGTCTCCGGCCATGACCATCCTCATTACTTCGGATGTGCCTTCGTAGATCTCTGTTATCTTCTGGTCTCTGTACATTCTCTCCACCGGATAATCCTTGATGTATCCGTATCCGCCGTGGAACTGCACCGCCTTGTCCACCACGTAGCTGGCGGCCTCGGAGCAGGCCAGCTTGGCCTCTGCGGCCAGGGGGCTCAGCTTGTCCTCACCTGCGTCCCTGGCCCATGCGGCGTGATAAAGGAGGAATCTGGCTCCGTCGATCCTGGTCTTCATGTTGGCCATCTCGAACTGAAGAGCCTGGAACTTGTCCAGAGTCTTGCCGAACTGTTTCCTTTGCTTCATATATTTAACTGTTTCGTCGAAGGCTCCCTGCGCGATGCCCAGAGCCTGAGCGGCGATGCCCAGTCTTCCTACGTCCAGAGCGCTCATGGCGATCTTGAATCCCTTGCCCTGCTGGCCCAGAAGGTTTTCCTTGGGGATCCTGCAGTCCTCGAATACCAGCTCGGCTGCGATGGATCCGCGGATTCCCATCTTGTTCTCATGCTTGGGTGAGGTGAAGCCCGGCGTTCCCTTCTCCACGATGAACGCGGAGATGCCTTTGGTGCCGATGCCCTTCTCGGTGACGGCGAAGATCACGTACACGTCAGCAATGCCGCCTCCGGAGATGAATATCTTTGATCCGTTGAGGACCCACTGGTCTCCGTCCAGGACTGCCTTGGTCTGAGTCCCTCCTGCATCGGTTCCCGCGTTAGGTTCCGTAAGACCGAAAGCGCCCAGCTGCTTGCCGGAAAGGAGTTTGGGAAGATACTTCTGTTTCTGTTCTTCCGTTCCATAGGTGAAGATTGGCCAGCAGCAAAGGGCGTTGTGGGTCTGAACTATTACGCCGTGGGAGGCGTCAGTCTTGCTGATCTCCTCTACGGCCATGATGTATGTCAAATAATCTGAGCCGGCTCCTCCAAGCTCCGGTGGGAAAGGCATTCCCATGATGCCCAGTTCTCCCAGCTTGGCTACGGTCTCATATGGATATCTCGCTTCTTCATCGATCTCAGCTGAGATGGGTGCGATCTCCTTCTCGCAGAAGTCGCTGAGCATCTGTTTTACCATCTGTTGCTCTCTTGAATAACTGAATTCCATTACATCCTCCATGCTTAAATTTCGTTCCGAAAAATCTTCGTTCTATTGGTTAGAGCATCGACTGTGCCAACAAAAAATTTTTAAAAAAATATTTAAAAAAACCCGAAAACCCCACGTTTTATGGGATTCTCAGGTTCTCATTACCCGCCTGTCCGTCTTAGCAACACCCCAAAGTGATGCATTCCTGCATCAGACAGATGCGCTATTCCTTGTCCAGTCCGTATTTATGAAGTTTTCTTATTATGGTGGATTGATTTACCTTGAGTTTCTCGGCGATCTTGCGGCTGGATCCGTAGTCTCTCATGGCCCTGGACAGCATCTCCTTCTCCAGTGCCTCCACCGCGTCGTTCAGGCTCAGGCTCTGGTTCTGAGCCAGGGTGTCGATCAGGTTCTGAACCTCGTTTTTCCTCCAGCCCTCCTTCCAGGGAAGGTGGCTTACCTGAAGATAATCGATGTCGCTGGTGATCACCAGGTTCTCTATGACGTTCTTGAGCTGCCTGACGTTGCCGGGCCAGCTGTAATCCTCCAGCTCCTTGACCACGTCGTAGGTCAGCTGCTTCTCCTGGCCGTATTTTTTGTTGTATCTGTTGAGGAAAAGCGCAGCCAGAGGCAGTATGTCGTCCACCCTCTTCCTGAGGGGCGGCACCTTGATCTGCACCACGTTGAGCCTGTAGTAAAGGTCCTCTCTGAAACTGCCTTCCTTCACCAGAGATTCCAGATCTCTGTTGGTGGCGGTGATGACCCTGACGTCAACTATCTTGGAGTCCACCGCACCCACGCGCCTGACCTCCTTGGATTCAAGGAATCTCAAAAGCTTCACCTGGAAGTCCAGGGGCATGTCACCGATCTCATCCAGGCACACT
>JAEEOX010000110.1 GCA_016284485.1 Bacillota bacterium
GAATCTGCCCAGTGTGGTGTTGCCGGCTGCCATGGGTCTCTCACCCTGCAATACGTGAATGTCGACTGAGGTCTGGTTGTAGGCTGCTGTGGAGAAGATCTGTGACTTCTTGGTGGGGATGGTGGTGTTTCTCTCGATGAGCTTGGTTGCAACTCCGCCCAGAGTCTCGATGGAAAGTGAAAGCGGTGTAACGTCCAGAAGCAGGATGTCATGTACTTCACCTGTAAGTACTCCGGCCTGGATGGCAGCTCCTACTGCTACGCACTCATCGGGGTTGATGCCCTTGAAGGGCTCCTTGCCTGTGACCTTCTGAACGATGGCCTGGACTGCGGGGATACGTGTGGATCCGCCTACAAGGATGACCTTGTCAAGATCTGCCGGAGTCACGTGAGCGTCAGCCATGGCCTTCTTCATGGGTTCAACTGTTCTCTGTACCAGATGCTCTGTGAGCTGTTCGAACTTGGGTCTGGTAAGATCCACGTTCATGTGGAGAGGTCCGTCCTGAGATACTGAGATGAAGGGCAGATTGATGTTGGCTGTCTGGGAGCTTGAAAGTTCCTTCTTGGCCTTCTCTGCTGCGTCCTTAAGTCTCTGGGCAGCCATCTTGTCCTGACGGAGGTCAACTCCGTTCTGTCTTGCAAAATCGTCAGCCAGCCAGTTCACCAGCACGTCGTCGAAGTCATCGCCGCCCAGGTGTGTGTCACCGTTGGTGGCCAGTACTTCGAATACTCCGTCTCCAAGTTCAAGGATGGATACATCGAATGTGCCTCCGCCCAGGTCATATACCATGATCTTGTGGGATCCCATCTCTTTGTCAAGTCCATAAGCGAGGGATGCTGCGGTAGGCTCGTTGATGATCCTCTTTACGTCCAGGCCTGCGATACGGCCGGCGTCCTTGGTGGCCTGCTTCTGAGCATCTGAGAAGTAAGCAGGTACTGTGATGACGGCTTCTGTTACCTTCTCGCCCAGATATGCTTCAGCGTCATTCTTGAGCTTTGTAAGGATCATTGCGCTGATGTCCTGAGGTGTGTAGTCTTTACCGTCGATGGTTACTTTGTAGTTCTCTCCCATGTGTCTCTTGATGGAAGATACGGTTCTGTCCGGGTTGGTGACTGCCTGTCTCTTGGCTGTCTCTCCCACCAGTCTCTCACCGTCTTTTTTGAATCCTACCACTGAAGGAGTTGTTCTGCTTCCTTCGGGGTTGGTGATTACCATAGGCTCGCCGCCTTCAAGAATGGCTACGCAGCTGTTGGTGGTTCCAAGGTCTATACCTATAACTTTTGACATTTTATTTCCTCCTGAAAAAAGATTATTTACAAAGTTTTACTTGATTTACTTATCTATTTTGCTACCTTGACCATGCTGGGTCTCAGTACTTTTGACTTCATCATGTAGCCCTTCTGGATCACGCCGGATACCTTGTTGGACTCATATTCATCGGTGTCCTCCATCATCACGGCGTTGTGGAAGTTAGGGTCAAAATCTTCTCCGAGAGCCTCTATCTCCTTGACTCCCGCCTTTTCAAGCACTCCCATGAGCTGCTTGAATACCAGTTCCATTCCTTCCTTGAACTTGGGATCCGCATCTCCTCCCATGTCTATGGCTCTGTCAAAGTTGTCCATGACCTCAAGGATCTGCTTGATGATATCCTCGCCGGCGTACATGTAAAGGTCTGATTTCTCCTTCTCGAATCTCTTCTTCTGATTCTGGAAGTCAGCAGCCAGTCTCATGTACTTGCCGTTAAGTTCCTGATACTTCTTCTCGGCTTCTTCCAGGGCCTTGTCATTCTTTGGCTCTTCCCCGGGTGCCTCCCCGGGAGTCTCCGCGGTCTGGGTCTCCGCTGCTTCTTCAGCCTCAGCCGCTGTTTCCTGTTCCTCCGCAGGAGTCTCTTCCGCCACTGTCTCTTCGACTTCTTCGATTGGAATGGTCTTTTCTTCGCTCATTTTAGTTCTCCTTATGAATCTTCACGGCTCTCATCATTCTGCGTCTCCTCCGGGTCTTCTGAGGCCTGGTCCTCGTCCGCATCTCCTGACTCAAGCTTGAAACTGCCTGACAAATTATCTGTTAAATATTCCATTATGGAAGTGATCTTGCTGTATCTCATCCTGGTGGGGCCGATGACTCCGATCTTGCCCACCAGCTTGCCGTCCACTGAATAGCTGGCGGTGATGAGGCTCACGTCCGAAAGCTCGCTGTCCTTGTTCTCATCTCCGATGGTGATGAGGATGCCGTCGTCACGCTCGATGAGCTTTTTCGTCATCTCTTCCTTCTGAGTCATCATCTCGATGAAGCTTCTGGCCTTGGCCACGTCGCTGTACTCAGGGATGTCGAAGATGTTGGAAAGTCCGTCCATGTAGAGGTTGACGTTGAGCATCTCCTCAAGGGTCTTCATGAAGTTGGGCATAACATCCTCGGCCATGCCGCTCATGGCGACAACGTCGGTCTCGAAGTTGGCGATGATGTTGTTTGTCAGCGCCTGGGATACCGTCTTGCCCTTGTAGTTGTATGTCATGGTCTTCGAAAGAAGATCCAGCTTGTCCTCAGTGTAGGGAACGGACATCTTAAGGGCTCTGTTTGAGACCTTGCCGGACTCCGAGACTATCATCATGACCACTGTCTCCTCGTCCACCGGCAGCAGATTGATGTACTTGATCACGTCTTCGTTCTTCTTGGGAGTCATGGCGAAACTGGTGAGGTTCGTGATCTCCGAAAGAAGCGAGGCGGCGTGCTTGATGGTCTCATCAAAGTCCACAGTGGTATCGTGAAGCCTGTTGGCAATAATTGCCTTCTCCTCCTTGGACAGCTCAGACTTGGCCATGAGCTCGTTGACGTACAGTCTGTACGCCTTGTCCGAAGGTACCCTGCCCGCCGAGGTATGGGGGTGAGTCAGGTAGCCCATCTCCTCCAGATCAGCCATCTCGTTACGGATGGTGGCGGGGCTGTAGCTCAGGCCCTCCTGCTTGGAAAGGGTCCTGGAGCCTACCGGCTCTGCAGTCTTGATATAGTCGCTGATAATGGCCTGCAAAATCTTAAGTTTTCTCTCACTTAATTCCATTATCATTCTCCTTCTGTTTTCTGTATTAGCACTCGCACCGTTGGAGTGCTAATCTACGATAATAATATAACCCCGCCGGCACTACATGTCAACAGGGTTTTTAAAGTTTTTTGTGTAGTTTGTGTGAAAGGTTCAAAGCCCTTCCTGCAAGTCCCAGATCTCCCTGAGAGCCCTGCGGTTCACCTTCTTCATGGCGTTCCTGGGAAGCTCCTGGATCCTCACGTAATGTGCGGGAAGCTTGTACTTTTCCATCCTCCCCGAAAGGAATCTGGTAAGGTCCTTATCCTCAAAAGATCTCTTTTCCACCACGAACAGGACAGGCACCGAACCCAGTATCCCCTCCTTGTCGGGGACTCCCACGCAGGCACATTCATCCATGTCTTCGAACTGGCTGGCGATGTTCTCCACCTCCACGGGAGAGACCTTTTCGCCTCCAACATTTATGATGTCGTCTATCCTTCCCAGCATGAAGACATATCCGTCCTCAATATATACCATGTCGCTGGTGAGGAGCCATCCGTCCCTGAAGGTCTCCTCGTTCAGTTCCGACCTGTGCCAGTAACCTGACATCTCCATGCCGCCCTTTAAGGCCATGCGTCCCGGGACTTCCCTGCTGCTCACAAGGTCACGTCCCTCTGAGTCAAGAGTCTTCACTTCCACGTTTGTCACCGGCACTCCTATGGAACTGATCTTATCAGGATCTCCTGCAACACGATGCACGTCCAGGAATATGGCGCCTCCGGTCTCCGACGAGCCCCAGGTGTTCACTATCCTGGTATCCGGCAGCTCTCTGCTCAGTCTCAGTTTCTGAGCGATGCTCAGGGACCCTGCCCCCACCTCGATGTACCTGAAGTTCCTCATTATCTCGGGAAATCTCTCCTGCATCTGCTTCTCCACGGTGCCCACCGTGGCAGGTACCAGGATGATGCCGGTACAGCCGAATTCCGCGATGTTGTTCTCTATCTCTTTTGCAAAGGTGAATCCGTTCTGGAGGATGACCGTTGCGCCGTGATACAGCGCGGCTCTCATCTCTCTGAGCGCAAAAGAATGATGCAGCGGAAGGGGTATCAGCACCCTGTCGTCTTCTCTCATGCCCACGCCTTCCCATGTATTCATGAGAATGTTGAACACCGCCCTGTAGGAAAGCATGACCCCCTTGGGTCTCCCGGTAGTACCAGATGTGTAGATCATATCCGCCAGGTCCGTTCCCTCTGGGAACAGGTACTCCGGGATCTGACCGTCGGTCGGGTCCTCCTGAGTTCCCTCGTAGAAAGTCTTCAGCGAATATGTGTTGCACCCATCTGCGAACTCCTTCATGTTTTTGTCCGTGATGAGAAGGACCGCTCCGGTATCTTCATAGATGAAGGCCAGGTTCTCGGGAGTGCCCGCCTTGTCTGCGAAGACTGCTGCCGCACCCACGTACTGGATGGCAAGATAAGTCACCGCCATCTCCGGCTTGGAGACCGCAGAAAACATGACCCTGTCGCCGCGCTTAACTCCCAGATCCGTGAGGATACGTGCGCCTCGAAGGACGCGCTGCCTGAGTTCGGCGTAGGTCAGTCTTTCAGATTTAAAGGCTATGGCCAGCTTATGGGGTCGCTGCTCTGCCAGCTGCCCGATCCTGGCGTTCAGAGTGTCAAACATGGTCAGCTACCTCAGTTCTGAAGCTTTTCCACCAGTCCTGCAAGGCCGCTTATGGAATTGAAGTTCTCTTCAATTATCTCCTCATAAGGAATCGCTATGCCGAATTCCATTGAGAGGGCGGCGATGATCCCGGTGATGGTCAGCGAATCCAGAAGACCGTCGTCCACCAGTGAATCCGATGACTGGAAATCCACTTCCGGAAACTCCTCCGTAAGCAGTTCCAGGATCTTTTGTTCAAGTTCCGTCCTGTTCATTTCAACCTCTTTTCTCAGTCTATAAGCTCGATCATGTCTTCGGCCAGCACGTCAGTAAACTTCCTGGCTCCGCTGCTGTTAAGATGAGCCTTGTCTCTCCAGTCCTTCGTGTCGTCCAGACCCAGCCGTCCGTAATTCTCATCTGTGTTGTAGTCTATGTATGTAAGGCCATATCTGTCGGCCAACCCCTGGGCAAGTTCGGAATAAGATCTGTTCCAATCCACCTTGGGGGTCTTGATAAGTATCAGCTTTATGTCATTCTCACTGCACAATGCAGCTATATGAGCAAAATATACCGATGCGATCTCGTTGTATTCAAGCTCCTCTTCCTGCGGGAACCTGTTGTGGAAGAGACCTTCCGCGACCTCGTAGCAGGGCGTATACCCAAGCACGTTGGTCCTGTAGGCCTCCGGATGCACGTCGATGTCCGAAAGCTCCTTCCAGCGGTCGTGATACTCGAATACCGTGAAGATCCTCTTCAGCAGGGCTTTTTTGCTCAGAGCCCTGTTCTCGTCGGTGTATGCCGCCCACTTGACCCCTGACCACTTCATGTCCTGATAGGGTCTCTTGGACATGAGCTCATTCTTCGAAAGATCGCGGATCACCGCATTCATGTCCAGGATCACCGTATCCGGCTTCTGGAAGCGCAAAACCTCCTGGAGCAGGTAATATCCCTCCATGAAGGATCCGCTGGATACCGCCATGTCGAAGGAAAACTCTCCTGTGAGTGAATTTAACCTCGGCGCGTCCACTCCGCAGTACACGTCGCTGTCTCCCAGGAACACAGTGGTAAGGCTGTTCTCAGGGAGATCGTAGAAATTCTCCCACATCTCCGTCTCGGGAGAGTTCAGGGAAGATGCGAAATAGTACTTGGGCTGAAGCAGTCCGGACATGCCAAAAAGGATCACCCCACAGATCAGGACGAATATGATGCCTGAAACTATGAATCTGACCGGACCCGCCTTCTTATTCACTTGTGCCTTGTCTCTGTCGTCTGTCACTGTGCTTCCCTGTCGTAGAAATAGCTTACCGGGTCAGCCTGAAGCTGGGCCCAGTATCCGGCCACCGACCTTCCGCCGATGCCGTATCTGTCAAGATCAATGTTTATGTCCGAATATGCCTTAGCTGCGCCTGCAAGCCTGTCTGCCTCATCTCTGATCAGTTTCCCGTACGCAGGGAGCTTGTACAGAGTCAGTCCCTCTATTGCCTGATACTCCTCCAGATGCCAGCGATCGATGAACAGTCTCAGTTCCTTTATGACTCCTTCATCCTGAAGTTCGCAGCAAACGTCTCCTACTGTCGTATGATCCGGATGGTTCTCAATGCCCTCGATCTTGGGGGAGTGGGTCCTCACCGCAGCTCCGGGATACTGTTCCACCCAGTATCTGACAAAGTCCTTCAGTCTCTCCCTCTCTTCGGGGAAGGTGCCGTCCTGAAGCCTGTCGTCAGGGATGTGGACGTTTTCCTCGGGTACGCCCAGGCTCACCAGTGCATTGGTGAACTCTATATCCCTCAGGGCCGTGAACTCCTCTATGGTGAGGTCGTGGCCTTCCTGCAGCAGCTGCTTATATATGCCTGAGGCGCTTCCGTCAGAGCAAAGGACAACGTGGACCTCTTTTCCTGTGCGGAGATCCTGCAATATTCCGCCGAAATCCTCAAGCGTCTCATCATCCTGGTGGGCGCTGAAATAGATCACCGTGCTGTATCCCGATGAATCCAGTGCAGCTTCATAGGCTCTCCCGGCCTGTGCTCCTTTGCTGAAACCTATGCCCCAGGCAAGGAGGATCAGAACGCAGAATAGTGCGATTATTAACTTGAACACTCTGTTCTGTGTCATCAGTCTCAGAATCCTCCGTATGCGAAGCCGCTGGCATCGAACCCTGCGCCATAGAGTCCGAATAAGATTATGATCATTACTGCACCGATATAGAACGCCCATCTCACTATGACGTGCTGTTCAGAAAGTCTTTCCCTGACGGACATTCCCCTCTCCTGGAGGCAGTCCACGATCCATACCAGGATGATCCCCAATATGCAGATCAGGAATTCTCTCTGGGACAGTCCGTGGCTGAACAGCGAACCGTCCACCAGTGCACCCAGATCAGACCCGGCAAAAATGCGCCCGAAGATCACGGGAACCGCGTTGTGCACGCCCATGCCGAGGGCGGTAAACATCCTGCCCACAGCGAATATAACGAAAGTCAGCGCCATGCGTAAAATATCATAGGCCTTGAGTCTTCCCTTGCTCTCCCGGGACTTTTCAATGTCCTTGAGCTGTTTTGCGAAGACCGCTTCCAGTATTATGAGTATTCCCCAGTACCAGCCCCAGAGCAGGTAGTCGATACCCGTTCCGTGCCACAGTCCCGTAAGGGTCCAGACCACTATAAGCGGCACTGCCGTGGAATAAATCTTTGATGCTGTAATGCCGGAACCCGCCTTTATCCTGGCTGCGCCAGCGATGAACCTGGGGTTCACGGCAATGGGCATGTAGACGTATTCCTTGAACCATGCTCCGAGAGTGATGTGCCACCTTCTCCAGAACTCAGCGGGAGTCTTGGAGAAGAAGGGATGGTTAAAGTTTTTGTCGACCTTGATGCCCATCATCTGGGCCATGCCCGTGACGACGTCCATACATCCCGAGAAGTCGAAATACAGCGTGAGAACGTTGAATATAACCGCCAGGACCACCGTCAGCCCCTGGTAGGAGCCGATGTCTGAGAATATGGTCTGCGGGAATACGGCCAGTCTGTCTGCTATGACTATCTTT
>JAEEOX010000111.1 GCA_016284485.1 Bacillota bacterium
TTGCGCTTCTGTTCGACGACATTCTCATGATGATCAACTTCAGCCTCAGCTCCCAGTATTACATTGAGAGAATGAAGCAGTATCTTGGCAGAGATCCTGAGGACGATGAACTCAAGGAACAGGTCATACGCTTCATAAAGGGAGCCTTCGGTATCAAGGAGTCGTAATGATGTACTTTTTGTCTTATGATATCGGGACCACAGGTGTAAAGACCTGTCTTTTCAGATGGGATCAGGGCATCACCATGGTCTACGGCAGCTCCTACGGATACGGACTGTACACTCTGCCCGGCGGCGGGGCTGAGCAGGATCCGGAGGAGTGGTGGAATGCCATGAAGGAGAGCACTGCAGATCTTCTGGAACATACACGTATCGATCCGAAAGAGATCGCCGGGATCTCCTTCTGCTCACAGATGCAGGGACTGGTATTGGTGGACTGCGAAGGCAACGCCTTAAGACCTGCCATGAGTTATATGGATCAGAGAGCTGTCGAGCAGATCAATAAAGGCATGAGGACAGGACTAAAAGTGGAAGGGATGAACGCCCTGAAACTTCTGAAGTCTTTGTCTCTTACCGGCGCTGTCTCCGGAAGCGTCAAGGATCCGCAGTGGAAATATCTCTGGGTAAAGGACAATGAGCCTGAGGTCTACAGCCGAATATACAAGTGGCTGGACGTAAAGGAATATCTAATAATGAGGATGACAGGCCGTGCGGTAATGACCAGGGACAGTGCTTTTGCAACCATGCTCTACTGCACAAAGGACGGTAAAGAAGGCTGGAGTTCTGAACTCTGCAGCACCTTTGGAATCTACGAAGATCATCTTCCGGAGATAATAGACAGTACTGATCAGGTGGGGCCTCTTCGCCCTGAACAGGCTGAAGAACTGGGCCTGGCTCCCGGAACGCCGGTGTTCGGCGGAGGCGGCGACGCCTCGCTGATCGGAGTGGGAACGGGAGCGGCCGGTCCCGGTAAGACCCACATGTATGCCGGAACTTCCGGCTGGGTAGGCACGGTCTGCGACAGGCAGATCGTGGACACGTCTTCCATGATCGCAGCCATCGTGGGAGCCTCAAGACATAACTACATGTACTTCGCAGAGATGGAGACGGCCGGCAAATGTCTGGAATGGGTGAAGGATCACCTGGCTCTGGATGAGATAGGCATCTATCTGGAAAAGAAGGATGTCTGCTCTGAAGATCCCGGGGACCGGGAGAAAGTCTATTCAAGTCTCTACGACTATCTGTCCGAGGTCATCCTGAGTGCTCCCCCGGGAGCGGGCGGAGTCATATTCACTCCATGGCTTCACGGAAACCGCTGTCCCTTCGAGGATCCTGATTCCAAGGGAATATTCTTCGGTATCACTCTGGATACCGGAAAGACTGAAATGCTCAGAGCGGTGACTGAAGGGATATGCTACCATCTCAGATGGATGCTGGAGTGTCAGGAAAAGAAGATCAAAACATCCGAAACCATCAGATTCTGCGGAGGCGGTGCGCTGTCGGATGCCACATGCAGCATACTGGCCGACATAACCGGAAGAAGGGTGGAGGTCTGTGACCAGCCTCAAAATGTGGGATCTCTGGGTGCGGCAATGCTCTGCGCCGTGGGACTGGGTCTCATAGATTCCGTGGAGGATGCCGATGCCATGATCCCTGCCGTCAGGACCTTCGAACCGGATCCGTCGGTCAGGAGGATATATGACAGGAACTTTGAAGTTTTCAAGCAGCTTTACAGATCCAACAGGAAGAATTTTGCCTTGATGGGAGAGAAATGAACAGAAAGAACAACAGGGGCATGAAGCTACTTCATGCCGGGATGGGCCTGGGAATGAAGGCCATAAATATCCCCCGTCCGGTGCTCTTCGAAGGGCCCGGCTCATCTGCAAGATTAAGCGAGATACTGGAGAAGGAGGGCAGGACGAGACCCCTGCTGGTCACCAGCCCCGGAACAGTCAAATGGGAGTATTTTCAGAAAATAATGGAAAGCCTTCTTCAGAACAAGCTTGAGCCTGTGGTGTTTTCCTCGGTGGGAAGCGACCCCACCACCGGGATCGTGAAGGAGATCGTCGGAAGATACAGGGACGAGGAGTGCGACTGCATGGTGGCCATAGGCGGAGGATCTCCCATGGATGCCATGAAGGGCGCAGCAGCACTGACTGCCCGGCCCGGTAAGGATCTCGGCAGCATGCAGGGACTTCTCAAAGTGGGTAAGAAGACACCGCTGATGATAGCGGTGCCAACCACTGCAGGAACAGGCTCTGAGTGCACCATCGCGGCCGTTATCACTGATGAGACCAGGGATTATAAATACGCGATCAGCGACTTGTCACTTTGCCCGAAATATGCCATACTTGACGGGAGCCTTACGGTGAGCCTGCCTGCAGGTATCACTGCCATGACAGGCATGGATGCTCTGACCCACGCTGTGGAGGCATATCTCAACACCCCTTATCACAAGGGGGACACCAGAGAGCTCTGCGAGTCCGCCGTGTCAAAGATCTTCAGGTATCTGGAAAAGGCCTGCAGAGAGCCGGACGACATAGGCGTGAGGCAGAACATGCTGAAGGCATCTTTTGAGGCAGGTGAAGCCTTTACGGTGGCTTGCGTAGGCAACGTCCACGCCATCGGCCACGGCATCGGCGGCATATACCACAAACCTCACGGGCTCTGCATGGCTGTGCTTGTTCCCATAGTCCTTCTGGATTACGGTCAGGCCGCCTATAAGAATCTTGCGAAACTTGCAATCAGATCCGGCGTTCTCGAAAACGACGGATCAGGCGAGAGAACGATGGCCCTGAGATTCATCGATAAGATCAGGGATCTGAACAACTCTGTAGGAATTGAGCCATATTTTGATGATCTGGACAGAAACGATTTCGACGAGATCGCAAAGCGTGCGGTGAAGGAGGCGGTGCCTCTCTATCCGACGCCGGTCACATACAGTGAAGATGATGTTAAGAGGGTACTCACCCTTGCAATGGGAGAATGATCATGAGCGATTTAAACAAGAAAAAAGAAGCCGTAAGGGCAATAAAATTCGCCCTGTTTTCAGCATCGGCGGGAATAATTGAACTTTCAGTCGCTTCCTTGCTTGACTGGCTGACGGATTGGAAATACTGGCCGTGCTATCTCATAGCTCTGATCTGCTCCGTTATCTGGAACTTCACTCTGAACAGGCAGTTCACATTCCAGTCTGCCAACAACGTTCCGATCGCCATGGCGAAGGTACTTCTGTTCTACGCGGTGTTCACGCCTACATCCACGTATTTTGTAAAGTTCCTGACAGAGAACCTGGGCTGGCCGGGTGTTCTGGCCACAGGTCTGAACATGGCCTGCAACCTCATTCTGGAGTTCCTCTACGACCGTTTCTTC
Organism: Bacillota bacterium; assembly: GCA_016284485.1. GTDB lineage: Bacteria > Bacillota > Clostridia > Peptostreptococcales > Anaerovoracaceae > RUG754. The sequence continues at coordinate 3,372 of JAEEOX010000111.1, forward strand.
GTCTTCAGAGACAGCATCGACACAAACGAGAGGGCACAAAAGAAGAAAAATTGAAATAAAGATACAAAGATGGTATAATAAAGCATCGTTTCATGACGGTGCTTTTATTTTTTGGAGTTTTTGAGTATGTCAGAAGTCGTTAAACATATCGATTATCCCGAGGCGACCATGTATCAGCTGGTGGAGAGGATATCACGCCAGTACCCCGATGACGTCTGCCTTGATTTTTTCGGCAAAGGGACCACGTACAGCCAGTTCGTGGACAGGATCGGAAGAGTCTCCCGGGCTTTCACAAAACACGGAATCAGGGAAGGCGACTGCGTCACCCTGTGCATGCCCAACTGCCCCCAGGCTCTGGACTGCTTCTACGGTCTGGACCGCATAGGGGTCACGGCATCCATGATCCATCCGCAGTCTTCCCAGGAGGAGATATCCATCTATCTGAACAAGACAGGGAGCAAGATGATCCTTGTCCCCGACATGTTTTGCGAAAAGGTGGAGAAGGCTCTTGAGAAAGTCGATCACAGATGTGAGATACTGGTCACCAGGATCCAGGAGGAACTTCCTGCCCACCTCAAGGTACTTTACCTTCTGAAGGTAGGTCACAAATATCTTAAGTTCCCCAGAGGAGACAATGAACTTTCCTGGAGAGAGTTCCTGAAGGAGGGAGAGGGCACTGAGATACCCGAAGTACCCTACGATCCGGACAGGACCTCAGTAATATTGTTTTCCGGCGGGACCACCGGCAAGCCCAAGGGAATATGTCTTACAGACTTCAACATCAATTCCTGCGCCCTTGAGGCCAGGGAGGCCATCGAGGTTGAGTTTAAACGCGGCCTTAAGATGCTTAGTTGCATGCCCATATTCCATGGATTCGGGCTGGCTCTTAACATCCACATCGTGCTGATCCACGGCGCATGCTGCCTGCTGATGCCCAACTTCAACATCAAGTCCTATTCGGAGATGGTCCTTAAGAAACATCCCAGTTTCATCGTGGGAGTACCTGCCATATTCGATGCATTCCTCAAGATACCCAATCTTGAGCACGAGGATCTCAGCTTCCTTGAGGGCATGTTCTGCGGCGGGGATTCCCTCACCATAGAGCAAAAAAAGAAGATCGACAGATTCCTTAAGGATCACAACGCTCACATCATGGTGAGGGAAGGCTACGGACTTACAGAATGCGTCACAGCCAGCTGCCTCACTCCCAAGGACACTTATAAGGAGGGAAGCATCGGCCTGCCGTTCCCGGACATGACGTATGCGATCGTAAAGCCCGGGACAGATGATGTTTTGCCCTGTGGTGAGGAAGGAGAGATCATCCTGAGAGGACCTTCTGTCATGAAGGGGTATCTGGATGACCCTGAGGAGACTGCGCAGACCCTCAGAGTCCTGGATGACGGCAACACCTGGCTTTATACCGGAGATCTGGGAATGATGGATGAGGAAGGATATGTTTACTTCCGCCAGAGGATCAAGCGCATGATCGTCACCAACGGATATAACGTTTATCCGGGGAATATAGAAAACGCTCTGGATGCCTGCCCCGAGGTGGATTACAGCTGCATCATCGGCGTGAAGGACGACAGGAAAGGTCAGAGAGTCAGAGCATACGTGGTGCTCAACAAGGGGTACGAGCCTACGGATAAGACCAGATCGTCCATTATGGATCAGCTTAAACTGAGAGTCTCGGCTTACGCTCTTCCGAAGGAAATATTATTCAGAGACGAGCTTCCCAGAACGCTCGTAGGGAAAGTAGCTTACAGACTTCTTGAAGAAGAAGCAGAGGAGGAGAAAAATGGCTGAAAGATCTGCAAGAAAGTGGGGAGACAGAAGGGACGGCAGATACATCAAAGTGCCGGGCCTGCAGACCATAATGGGTTATCTGTTTCCAAAGAGGACCGATTCTGAGGTTTATCTCAGCGATAAACTGGATGCAACGGAACTTTTGAAATATCTTGACAAGATCAACGCTGAACATCCTGAATACAAGACCAACATATTTCACTGTGTGCTCACATGCGTTGCAAGGATCATCAGGGAAAGACCCAAACTGAACAGATTCATCCAGGGTTACCGCACTTATGAAAGAGACGAGATCAGCCTGAGCTTCGTGGCGAAGAGAAGATTCGCGGACGGAGCCGAGGAATCGCTGATGGTCCTGGTACCAAAGGATGATGACAATCTGGAATCCATCAGCCGCAAGGTGGTGGGAGACGTAGAGGAAATGAGAAAGAGCGAGAAGGCCACCGGCGGTATAGACGAGCTTCTGGACAAGTTCGCCGCTATCCCAAGACCCATCCTGATGATAGTCATCAGGATCATAAGGATCCTTGACTTCTGGGGTATCAATCCCAAGGCGCTAACCGAGGGAGACCCCAACTATACCACAGTACTTCTCAGCAACCTGGGAAGTATCCGCTGCCCTCACGTTTATCATCATCTCAACAATTACGGCACCAACAGCATCATGATCACGGTGGGGACCCTTCACAAGGAAGAACTCCTTATGGAAGACGGCACCAAACAGATCAGAGACGTCATAGATTTCGGAGCCATCCTGGACGAGAGGATAGGGGACGGATTCTACTTCGCCAAGAGCCTCAGGCTCTTAAGACATGTTTTCGAGAACCCTGAACTGCTGGAGCTTGAGATGGGAACTCACAGCGGATTCGATTACGACAACTGAAGGAACAATGGCAGAAAACATCAACAACATCAACTGGTACCCCGGTCACATGAAAAAGACCAGGGAATTGATACAACAGAATCTGAAACTGGTGGACCTGGTCATCGAAATGCTGGACGCCAGGATACCCGTATCATCCAGGAATCCGGTGATCAACGATATCACCGGCAACAAGAGGCGTGTGATCGTTCTTAACAAAAGCGATCTGGCCGATGAAGAGTCCACAAAAAACTGGATCAGATACTTCAGGGAAGAAGGCCATGAAGCCCTCCGGCTCAACTGCAACAAGGGACTGGGTTTCAAGGAACTCTATGCCGCCCTTGAGAAGATCCAGGATGAAGTGAACGCTGACAGGGCCCTTAAGAAACCTCTGCGCATGATGGTGGTAGGAGTGCCCAACGTGGGTAAATCCTCCTTCATCAACCGCCTTACGGGACGCAAGTCCGCTAAGACCGGGGACAAGCCCGGGGTCACAAGAGGCAAGCAGTGGCTCTCCGTGGAGAACGGCATGCAGCTTCTGGACACACCGGGAATACTGTGGCCCAAGTTCGATGATCCGAAGACGGGACTTTACCTGGCGTTCTGCGGTTCCATAAGGGACGAGATCCTGGATACGGACAGTCTGGGGCTGGAACTCATAAGAGTGCTTTCTAAAGAGTATCCCGGACTCATTACATCCAGATACAAGCTGGAGGATCTTTTCACGGCAGGAGACTACTGCGACTCCATGGGAAGAGAGGCTGAAGACGAAAAGGAAGCAGCTCTTGCCAATATGGAGGCCATCGCCATGAAGCGCGGCTTCATCCTTCCCGGAAAGAGAATAGACTATACCAGAACTGCTGATACCGTCCTGGATGAGTTCAGGGCAGGGACCATAGGAAGGATAACTCTTGAAAAGGTGGAGTTATGACCAAGGAAGAACGTCTGGAAAAACAGAAGAACCGCCTCTTTGAAATGCGCTCCTTCGACAATGAGTACCGAAGAGCCTACGGCCAGGTGGGCGGCATCGACGAAGTGGGGCGGGGACCCCTCTGCGGCCCTGTGGTGGCCTGCTGTGTTGTACTTCCTGAAGACATAGAGATCCTGGGTATAGATGACTCCAAAAAACTCAGCAAGAAGAAGAGAGAGGAGCTGTACGATCAGATCCTTGAAAAGGCTCTCGCCGTGGGCATCGGTCAGAAGGACAACAAGGTAATCGATGAGATAAACATTCTGGAGGCCACCAAGCTTGCGATGAAGGAATCAATCGAAAAAGCCCAGAAGATGCTTGAAAAGCGAGATCTGGGCCTTCTGGAGCACGTCCTGATCGACGCCGTGACTCTGACCGGCATCAGTCAGAGCCAGACAGGCATAGTCAAGGGTGATACCAAGAGTCTCAGTATCGCGGCTGCGTCCATTGTAGCCAAGGTCACCAGGGACAGGATGATGGAAGCCTACGCCGAACAGTATCCCGGATACGGATTTGAGTCCAACATGGGTTACGGTACGGAGAAGCATTACGAGGGACTCAGAGAGCATGGCATCACTCCCATCCACAGACTTAGTTTCCTCAGAAGTTTTACAGACGGTGAACACTGAACACACATCCGGACAGGTGCTTATATCTGTCCGGTTTTGCTAATTTAGGGCTTTAATAAGAGTATCTTTTTTGATATAATAAATCAGTTATGTACGGACTATCGTTTTTTGTTACCTCGGCAGGTCTGGGAATAGGACTGGCCATGGACGCCGTAAGCGTTTCTGTGGCTGACAGCATCAAGGAACCTGCCATGACAAGAGGCAAAAAAACAATAATAGCGCTGACCTTCGGAGTCTTTCAGTTCCTGATGCCTCTCATAGGATGGTTCCTTGTGGGTACCGCCGTTAAGATGATGGGCTGGCTCATGAAGTTCACTCCCTGGATCTCACTGATCCTTCTCACGATACTGGGTATAAAGATGATCAGAGAAGGCAGAGATCACGGGGAAGGGGACCTGCCGAAATCCACAGGCTGGGGCGAGATAATGACCCAGGGAGTCGCCACTTCCATAGACGCTCTGTCAGTGGGATTCACCATTGCCGGTTATACTGCAGGCATGGCTCTCACTGCATCGCTGATCATCGGGATAGTGACCTTCGGTCTGTGCATGATCGCCCTTTATGCCGGTACTCTTCTGGAAGGCAGACTTCCTGTGAAGGAGACCGTCATAGGCGGCGTGATATTGATCTTGATAGGTATTAAAGTTTTTATTGACGGAGTTTTATAAAGGAGCGGCAGAAATGCAGAAAAATTTAGCCAAGACATATGATCCCAAGGAATTTGAGACCAGGATATATGAGACGTGGGAAAAAGAAGGACTTTTCAGGGCGGAGATCGATCCGGACAAGAAACCCTTTACCATCGTCATGCCGCCTCCGAACATCACGGGGCAGCTTCACATGGGACATGCACTGGACCACACACTCCAGGATTCCCTTACAAGATACAAGAGGATGAAGGGATATTCAGCACTCTGGCTTCCCGGCTCTGACCACGCTTCCATCGCCACTGAGGTAAAGGTGGTGGAAAAGATCCGCAAGGAAGAAGGTCTTGAGAAAGAGGACCTGGGCCGTGAGGAATTCCTTAAGCGTGCATGGGCATGGAAGGAAGAATACGGCGGAAGGATCACCAGACAGTGCCGTAAGCTGGGAGATTCCTGCGACTGGTCCAGAGAGAGATTCACCATGGACGAGGGCTGCTCCAACGCAGTCAAGGAAGCTTTCATCAGACTCTATCAGAAGGGACTGATCTACAGAGGCAACCGTCTCATCAACTGGTGTCCCACCTGCGGTACTTCACTGAGCGACGCAGAGGTTGAGCACAATGACAAGGACGGAAACTACTGGTACTTCAGATATCCGTCAGTGGACGGATCCTTCGACGGAATAATCGTTGCCACATCACGTCCCGAGACCATGTTCAGCGACGAGGCAATAGCAGTCCGTGACGGTGACGAGAGATACGCTGCCATAATCGGCAAAAAAGTTTATCTTCCCATCATAAACAAGGAGATACCCATCATTGCGGACCCGTATCCCGATCCGGAAAAAGGCACCGGCGCAGTGAAGATTACTCCCGCCCACGATTTCAACGACTTCGAAGTCGGACAGAGACACGGACTTCCCTGCGTGAGCTGCATCAATAAGGACGCTACCATGAACAGCCTGGCCGGCAAGTACGAAGGCATGGACCGCTACGAATGCCGCAAGGCCTGGGTCAAAGATCTGGAGGATGCAGGATATCTGGTCAAGATCGAGCGCATGGTCATTCCCGAGGGAGAATGCTACAGATGCCATTCTGCCATTGAACCCATGCTTTCCGACCAGTGGTTCGTAGCCATGGAAGAACTGGCAAAGCCTGCCATCGAAGCGGTGGAGAACGGTACTTCCAGATTCATTCCGGACAGATTCAAAAAGACTTATCTCCACTGGCTTGAGGAGATCAAGGACTGGTGCATCTCCAGGCAGCTCTGGTGGGGCCACAGGATCCCCGCATATTACTGCGATGAGTGCGGAG
>JAEEOX010000112.1 GCA_016284485.1 Bacillota bacterium
TTTTCCTTCATATAGTGGAGAGAAGGCCGGACGGCATAGTGGTCCGCGGAGCCAAGGCTCACCAGACGGGCACCATCAACTCTCACTGGCACATCGTGATGCCCACCATCGCCATGAAGGAGGATGACAAGGACTACGCAGTATCCTTCGCCACCCCCTCGGACGCTGAAGGCATGTTCATGATATACGGACGTCAGTCCTGCGACACCAGGAAGCTGGAGGAGCAGGTGGGAATGGACGTGGGCAACCCCGCCTTCGGCGGTCAGGAGGCTCTCGTGGTCTTCGACAATGTGTTCATCCCCAACGAATACATCTTCATGTGCGGAGAGTATGACTTCGCCGGCATGATGGTGGAGCGCTTCGCAGGATACCACCGCCAGAGCTACGGCGGATGCAAGGTAGGCGTAGGCGACGTGGTCATCGGAGCAGCTGCCCTTGCAGCCGAGTACAACGGAGCGGAAAAAGCCTCCGCCGTCAAGGACAAACTCATCGAGATGACACATCTCAACGAGACGCTTTTCTCCTGCGGTATCGCCTGCTCAGCCCAGGGCTGTCCCACCAAGGCAGGCAACTATCAGATAGATCTGCTTCTGGCCAACGTCTGCAAGCAGAACGTGACCAGATTCCCCTACGAGATCGTAAGGCTGGCTGAGGACATCGCAGGCGGACTGATGGTGACCATGCCCTCCAACAGGGACTTCCAGTCTGCCACCATCGCAGGCCGCAACGGCGAGACCATAGGCGAATTCTGCAACAAGTATTTTGCTACCAAAGAGGGTGTCTCCACAGAGGACAGGATGAAGGTCCTCCGCCTGCTGGAGAACCTCTGCCTGGGTACTGCTGCCGTGGGTTACAGGACAGAGTCCATGCACGGAGCAGGCTCGCCTCAGGCCCAGAGAATAATGATCGCACGCCAGGGCAACATCCAGGGCAAAAAAGAACTGGCCAAGGATATCGTGGGCATCAGTAAATAGGTGGCACAGGCACTCTGTGATGCAATAACGAAACAAATGATGCAATATTGCATAGGTCATTAAGGAAAGGTACTACGATGGACAAGAATGTCACGCAATTTCTGAGCAACAAGAGAATAAGGAGCCTTTATCCTCTGCTCATCATCGACGACGAGCGGCGGATAACATACGCCAACAGCGCGGCATATATCTTCTTCAAAGCCACCTACATCCTGTCATCGGAAGAGATGATCGAGGGCAGGAATCTGGAGGAGCTGATACCTGCGTACGCCACAAGGGATCACCTTCAGGACCAGGTCTTCACCACCGAGATCGGAGGCCGCAGCTGCTACATACTTCCGATCTTCCCGGAGGAACAGCTGATCCGCGGAGTGAGAGGCATCTTCATTATAGATGCTCTCTCCAACGAGGAGTACGAGACGGAACTGATCTACCAGCGGAGACTGGCCAGCAATTTCAGGGCGATCCTGGAAGGATCCTTCGACGGGATCCTGGTCACGGATGCGGAGGGCAAGGTGCTCTTCGTGAACAGCTCCTACGAGAGGGTGGCTGAGATCAAGCGGGAAGAGATCATGGGCAAGTATATGAGGGAACTCATAAACCCGGTGTGGATGCCGGAATCGGTGGCACACGTGGTTGCCCGGGAGAAGAAGGCGGTATCCATCCGCCAGGTGACCAAGTCCGGCAAGCACATCATGGTGACGGGAATGCCCATCATCGGTCCGGAAGGAAACATCGAGCGTATTGTCATCAACGCCCGGGACATCACGGAGATCTACAACCTGACAGAAGAGCTGCAGAGGGCCAAGGAGACTGAGAAATTCTATATCAACAGGATGACTCCGTCCCTGGTGGGCACCGACGACAGTGACCGCAAGGTGCTGGCCACCAGTGAGGAGATGAAGGCTGCGCTGATGCTGGCAGAGAAGGTGGCCAACTTCCAGGTGACCGTGCTGATCACCGGCGAGTCCGGAGTAGGTAAGGAGGAAGTGGCCAAGTTCATCCACAACAAAAGCCTCCGCAAGGATAAACCTTTCATAGTGATCAACTGCAGCGCCATCCCCGACACATTGCTGGAATCTGAACTTTTCGGATACGAAAAGGGCGCCTTCACGAGGGCCATGCAGTCCGGCAAGGAAGGCCTTCTGGAGACCGCCGAGGGCGGCACAGTGTTCCTGGATGAGATCGGCGACATGCCCC
>JAEEOX010000014.1 GCA_016284485.1 Bacillota bacterium
CGATGATCGTAGACGGAAACTATCTGCCGGTCATCCAGCAGGGCGCAGGTCTCGTTGAGATCAGCAAAGCCATCAATGCAACATCTGTTGTTATGATCGATAATGCTTTCCTCACAGTTCCCACAGGAGCTGCACAGGACGGCAAGGTCAAGGTTGAACTTGGCGACGATCCCAAGAAGCTTGGTGAATATTTCTATTCATTCACCATCTATAATACAACCAATGAGGACGAGTACTTCGAACTGGATTCAGATTTCTTCACCCAGTATCTGGAGAGCTATCCCGAAGACGGGATCTCGTTCCTCACAAATGACATCGATGACCTCGATGTTACCGTTAACTACACATGGAAGCCCACTCCTCAAGTAGAGGGACAGGACGCACATGACGTGGATAAGGACGGCGATACCGATAAGCTGGATGCTCAGGCGATCCTTGACTATCTGACCGGTGAGAGAAGCGAGGATGGACTCATCCTTGAAGCAGGTGAGATGGACGGAGACGGCAAGCTTACCACTTATGACGCACATCTTCTCCTTGACTACGCCATCGGCGATGGTGCAACAAACTATGTCCTTCCCGCAGGCGGCAAGGCTGAAGTTTACGTTACACTGAAACTTAACGAAGACTTAAGTGAGTATCCCGTAGGCGCATACATCGAAGGATTCACATACGCTAACTGTGTGAATGCGACAGATGAAGGACTTAGCCTTGAGACATCTCACTCCATCCCGGTGCTGGGATTCTACGGCAACTGGACAGATTCCTCCATGTTCGACTACACATCTCTGGTAGATGTGCTCAACTACGGAGAGGATAACGTCTGGCCGTCATATTCCGGCAACTACTCCAACTACTTCCAGCTGAAGCAGGGAACACATCAGTTCATTTTCACAGGAAACCCGTACGTTGCAGAGGAAGAATTCCCTGCTGACCGTCTCGCAATGACCAGCGATACGCTGATCAAGAAGGTTTCCTATAACCTTATCCGTAACGCTGCGACAACAGGATTTGCTGTCAGCAAACTGAATGAGGAGGGCAAGATCACAGAAGTGCTTGACGCCACCATTCAGAACATCCTGATGTATGGTCTCTATACGGATACTCAGGGCACTCAGCAGAACACAGGATCCAAGAATTGCTTCGTAGGAAAGACTCCCGCGGATTATGGACTCCATGAGGGAGACCTGTTCCGTGCAGGCTTCTACGCCATTCCGGAATACAATGCAATGCTTTACACCGCCAAGACACATATGGCAGGTGAAGGACATATGTATTTCGCTGATAACGGCTATCTCGGCACCGATGAGGAATTTGCCGGAGCCATCATGGATGAAGACAGACCTCTGGGTGAGGGTGCATACGTCGGATACGACTTCGTCGTTGACGATACGCTTCCTGTCATCAAGTCAGTGAACTATGATGAGAATGAAGGAACAGTCACCATCAAGGCTTCTGATAACGAGCATCTTGCTATCGTAAGTCTCGTATCACTTGACGGAAGCGTTTACTATGCTTATGAAGTTCCTGAAGAAGCGGATGCGGAAGTAGTCCTTGACATCTCTGAGGTCGTGGATGACATCCCGATGTACGCTGCCGTATTCGTCGGCGACTATGCCGGAAACGAAGTGGTCCAGCTTCTCAAGGTCAACGATAATGATCCTGAGTTCGAAGATCCTACAGCCCCCGAATACATCGAGATGAGTTCAGAGGACCTGGCGATCTACAAGGGCAACACTGAAGAAGTTTCCGCAAAAGTCATTCCTATCACAGCGACCAACACCAACGTGACCTGGAAATCCACGAATGAAAGTGTGGCAACAGTTTCCAATGGCACTATCACAGCGGTAGCAGCCGGCGAGGCTGACATCATTGCGACATCTGAAGCAGACAGCACCGTAACAGGCACATGCCATGTGAAGGTCATAAGCGTCGAGGGAGAACTCAAGGCAATTGCCTGGGACTACAAGATCGAAGGCAATGAGAACGAGTACGTCATCAAGATGGATGTCTCAGATGCTGCAAATCTGAAGACATACGAGAAACTTGGCGATGCCAAGGGAATCTCTACTACTACAGCGTACTATGGACTTCCCGCCGGAACGAACATCATGCAAAACGACCCCAGTGAGCTCTATGTCGGAACATTCGACTACAGCACCGGTGACGGCGAGATCTACAAGACGGATGCAAACTATAACTTTGTGGACACCAACCCGGAGACACCTGAGATCGATTCCATCGGACCCGTATATCTGCCCGTAGTTGACTCCGCTTTAGGATATCCCGCTACCGGATCTGCAAGAGACATGGCATATGTATATGGACCATATCTCGTTCTTGGTAACAGTGATCCTTCAATAGAGATCGATGGCGCTGACCCGGGTAGTGTGGCAGTTCCCATCGATGTCACAACACATCCGAACTATCAGTCTGACGGCACATACTTCTGCGCACTTGCTCTTAAGGGCTATGACAATGAGTATACACCGGAATACTACGTACTGGATGATACCGGAATGCTTTGGGACGCCGTAGGTAAGTGGGGCAAGACCAATACAGGAGAAGATACTCTTCAGTTTGAGCTTACCGAGCTGTTCAACGTAGGGTTCGAACCCAACTGGCTGAGACAGAGCATGTTCTACGACGATGAACTGGATGCACTGTACATTGCTTACACCATAGCAGGAACAAGCACCACTCTCTATTATGTAGATGTAGAGGATGAACTCGTTCTGGAGATGGGAGAGTTCGGCGATGAGGTATGGCCCGTGACAGGTCTTTTCAACAAGCCCACGACCGGACTTGGTGGACCCGCTCCCGTAGTGGGCTCACACAACTTCGACATGGAAGCAGTCAAGGCCAACATGGCTGAGCTCAATGCTTTCCGTGACAAGGTACTTGCCGAGGGAGCCAACGGATCCACCAATTCCGTGTCTGTCTCAGACAGACAGAAGACAGGCAACTTAACTATCGTAGATCCTGTGACTGCAGAACCTCTCGTGTTCGATGATGGTGAAACTCATATGTGGGTCGAGGTGGATGAGCTGACCACAAACGGATTTGCGACGATCAAGTATGATCCGGAGGTCCTTACGTATGTTGGACCAAGATCATTTGTTTCAGAAACTGAGGATGGCCCCGTTCCTATTTCCTGGCTCACATCTATCCATGCTGACCAGGAGAATGGACTCATAACGATCGCCTATGCAGATAAGAATTTAATCGAGAGTTATGCCATCGCATGTCTGGAATTCAAAGCTGCCAATACATGTGAAGCAAGTGAAGTGGTCACCACTACCATTGAGAGAAACGATGAGTTTGATCTTAATGAAGTCTCCACAGCCTATCTTACATCACACGTCTGGGGCGAATGGGAATATGATGAGGAAAACGAGGCGTTCACCCGCGAATGCGAGAAATGCGGTGCTACCGAATCAGAACAGTTCCCCGTCAGAGTCAAGGGCAAGACAAGATATGCCACATCCATGGAAGTCGCCAACAAGTACAAGGAACTTGCAGGTATTGAGAAATTCGAGGCAATAGTCGTCGCCACCGGCGATGCATTCCCGGATGCTCTTACCGGAAGCTATGTTTCCATCGAGTACGGCGCACCGATGCTGCTTATCAACAAGCAGGAGAAGGTCATGAATGAGATCCTCGACTACATCTACGAGAACGCTGAAGACGGCGCTGAAGTATTCCTTCTCGGAGGAAAAGGCGCAGTCGATGAAAGCTTCGAGACAGCCCTGAAGAATAAGGGATACGATGTGACAAGACTGTCCGGTAAGGGCAGATATGACACCAACCTGGCTATCCTCGATGAGGTGGGAGTTGGCAGCGAGCTTCTCGTATGCAGCGGTCTGGATTGGCCCGATGCTGCAACATCATCAGCAACAGGTCTTCCGATCCTGATTGTTGGAAAGGAACTCAACGCTGAGCAGAAGGCCTTCCTTGAGGCAAATGACTTTGAGGACATCTACGTAGTAGGCGGAAAGGCTGCCGTAAGCGAAGAAATGTTTACAGCACTTAAGCCCTACGCCAAGAACGTAACAAGAGTAGCCGGCAAGAACAGAGCAGCCACAGCCATAGCTGTTGCTGAGGAATTCTATTCTGAAGGCATTTCAACTCTGGTATTCGCATATCAGAACAACTTCCCCGACTGCATCTCCGGCGGACTCCTTGCATACGAGCTTGGCGCTCCGATCCTGTACGGACCCAGCTATCTGGATATCAATACAGAGTTCGTGGAGCAGTGCGGATCAATGAATGCCTATGCTCTCGGCGGAAAGAGTCTGGTAACCACAGAATTCTTCCTGGAGGCATATGCAGATATGCTCTTATGGCGTTTCGGATACGAGCAGTAAGCAAAAGATCAGGAGCTGAAAAGCTCTGACATCAAAAAAACATTTTCCGCCCGCGGCATTTGCTGCGGGCGGTTTTTTGTGAGGGAAACGGGCTGGCTGGCCGACAAAATGGTAAGAAGTCATCCGGAGGTGACAAAAGACATGAAAAAGAGCATTATCCTTTTACTGATAATACTGCTTTGCGTGACATGCTTCGCAGGCTGCAGAGGAAAAGAGGATCCGGCGCTTCACGCTGAGGATCCCATAACGGGCGCGGATGAGGATGAGACTGGTTCCGGGCGGGTGTATTTCGATACCGTCAAATATGATCCGGACAGTGGAATACTGTATTACGTGATCATAAACGACTCGGATGAAACGGTGACCGTAGGCGGAGACGTGGTCCTGAAGAAAAAGACCATCGACGGGCTCTGGGCTGATGTGCTGCCGCTTACATGGAACGGCGGATCGGGGGTCGACCGGGTGATCACTGCCTTAAGGGAGATCGCGCCAGGAGGCGTCTTTGAAGAGGAGATCGATATCCAGGGCATCTTCGGAGAACTCAAGGAGGGCGAATACAGGATCGTCATCCAGATAGGCACCACAGAGGGCTCAGAGGCGATTACAGGCGGTTTTGCCCTGTACCCGAGGATCTGACCAATGATAAAAAACAGCCGTTATTTCGGCTGTTTTTTCTTTTCTTCTTTTTCTTTGGCCTTGATGGCGTACCACCTGTCACGGATGGCGTCCACTGATTCGAAGTGTTCTTCGGTGAACACGTGAGGGTGCCTGCGGATCATCTTGTCCGCCACGCCCTGGACCACGTCGTCAAAGGTGAACCAGCCGTATCTCTCGGCGAACTCGCTCTGGATCACCACCTGCAGCAGCACGTCCCCCAGCTCCTCGCAGAGATTCTCGTGGTCATCGTTGTCTATGGCTTCTATGACCTCGTTGGTCTCGTTGATGAGGCAGGGCTTCAGTGACTCTATGGACTGGGCGCTGTCCCAGGGGCAGCCCTCGTCCTTGTTGCAGAGGATGTGGACTATCTCCCTGAATTCCTCCATGTCGTGGCGGTCGTGCTCTATGTATGTTTTGCCTGTGCTTTTGATCTTGGGTTCCATGTTTTCTCCTGTGGTCAGATAAGATACATTTATTATAATTAAAGGCGGGCGGCAGGGCAAGAACAACCGATACAGTATTTTTTGGTTTTTTGAATAAAGAATGTTGACATTCTTTGTCCGAAGATATATAATCAACACATATTTCAGAAAGGAAGAAGCGTAATGGCGAATTATTCATCCAAGAATATCATGATGATGGATATGATGATGTGCATGGGCGCCATGTGCATGTTTGCTGATGCAAAGAATAGCTCGCCACGTTTCATATCCGACTGAGATCAATATCAGAACCGGACCGGGAAGCCAGGCGGGCTCCCCGGTTTTTTTTATTAAGGTCGCAAGGAGAAAACGATAGATGATAGAGATACGACATCTGGGCAAAACATTCAGGACCAAGGACAAGGAGATCACCGCTCTGGATGACATCAACCTGACCATCAGGGACGGCGAGATCTTCGGCATAATCGGTCTTTCGGGAGCAGGGAAGAGCACGCTGGTACGCTGCATCAATCTTCTGGAGAGACCCACCTCAGGCGAGGTCATAATCGACGGAAGGTCCATAGGGGAGCTTCCGGAGAAGGAACTGCTGAAGCTCAGACAGAGCATAGGGATGATCTTCCAGGACTTCGCTCTCCTGGAACAGAGAAACGTTCTGGACAATGTTTGCTTCCCCATGGAGATCGCAGGGAAGCCCAGGGCACAGGCCAGGGAGAGGGCAAAGGAACTGTTGGAAAGGGTTGGGCTGACTGAAAGGTCCTCCAGCTATCCTTCACAGCTCTCGGGAGGCCAGAAGCAGAGGGTGGCCATAGCCAGAGCGCTGGCCATGGACCCAAAGTACATCCTCTGTGACGAGGCCACCAGCGCGCTGGACCCGACGACCACCAGATCCATACTGGAACTTCTTAAGGACATAAACAGGGACCTGGGAGTCACGGTGGTGGTCATAACCCACGAGATGAAGGTAATAGACCAGATCTGCGACAGAGTCGCGATCATCGATAAAAGCAACATCGCCGAGGAGGGCAAGGTGAGCGACGTGTTCACCAACCCGCAGTCGGCCATAGGAAGAGAGCTCATCCTTCCCAGCGACAGGACAGACGCCCTGGAAGCTCTGGGAGGAGAAAAGATCAGGATCATCTTCGACGGTCAGGAAGCCGGAGAGCCCGTGATCGCCAGGATGGTTCTCGAAAGTCAGGTGCCCGTCAGCATCATCTATGCTGACACCAGAGAAGTCGGAGACGTGACCTACGGTCACATGGTGGTCGGACTTCCCAGAGACCCGCGCCAGGCCGCCAAGATCAAGGCATGGCTTGAGCAGAGCACCGTCGAATGGCGGGTCGAGAAAGAGGAGGTGATATAAATGTCTGATATGCTTAGACAATTGATGGACAACAATGTGATCCTCATGGGGATCTGGGAGACCATCTATATGACAGTTATATCATCGGCTTTCGCCTATCTGTTCGGTCTGCCGCTGGGTGTTTTGCTCCAGGTGACCTCCGATACGGGGATCAGACCCAAGAGAGCACTCAACAGAGTGGTGGGCTTCGTGGTCAACTTTTTCAGGAGCATCCCATTCATCATACTGATGGTGGCGATGCTGCCGGTGGCCAGGTTCGTGGTAGGAACCGCCCTGGGCAACAAGGCTGTGATTGTGATGCTGGTCATCGCAGCAGCTCCATACGTGGCCAGAATGGTGGAAAGCTCACTTAACGAGGTGGACGCAGGGGTCATTGAAGCCGCACAGGCCATGGGAGCCAACACCTTCCAGGTGATATGGAAGGTTCTCCTTCCGGAAGCGAGACCGTCGCTTCTGAACGGAGCCACCATCGCAATGGTGACCATCCTGGGTTACTCGGCGATGGCCGCCACCATAGGAGGCACGGGTCTCGGCCAGATAGCCATCACCTACGGACACCAGAGATCCAAGGACGACGTGATCTGGGTATGCGTGATCCTGATGGTGATCATAGTTCAGATCATCCAGGAGATCGGCACCCGCGCCGCGAAAGTATCCGACAGAAGGATACAGGAATAGCAAAAAACTCAACTTAAAGAATATTTCAGGAGGATATAGAAATGAAGAAGTCACTCATAATCACACTTATACTGGTAATCGCCCTCGTATGTTTCGCCGGCTGCGGCGGAAACTCCAATTCCGGCTCCGGCTCCGGTGAAGCAACGGAGAATGAGACCATCGTGGTAGGCGCAAGCTCAACGCCTCACGCTGAGATCCTTGAACAGGTCAAAGACACCCTGGCAGAACAGGGATATGACCTTGAGATCAGAGTTTTCGACGACTACGTACTTCCCAACCAGGCCCTGGCAGACGGTGAACTGGATGCCAACTACTTCCAGCACACACCCTATCTTCTGAGCTACAATGAAGCCAACGGCACTGACCTGGTATCCGCAGCTCTGATCCACTATGAACCCTTCGGACTTTACGGAAACGGAGTAACTTCCGTAGCTGACATCCCCGACGGAGCAACCATCATCATCCCCGCAGACGATTCCAACGAGACCAGGGCTCTGCTGCTGCTCCAGCAGGAGGGACTGATCCAGCTCAACGCTGACGCTTCCGCACTTACGGGAGTCACCACTCTTGACATCGTGGACAACGGCGGATACAACGTAACAGCAGTTCAGGCTGACACAGTCCCCGCTCAGCTGGCAAACTCCGATGAGGGAACAGTTGCCGTCATCAACGGAAACTATGCTCTGGCAGCAGGCCTCAAGATCGCCGACGCTCTGGCAGTTGAGGATGCGTCCGGAGACGCTGCCCAGACCTACGCCAACATCATCGCAGTACGCGCAGGCGACGAGAACAACGAGAAGATCCAGGCCCTTGTAGCCGCTCTCCAGACTGAGGCAGTCAAGCAGTTCATCGCAGATACTTACAATGGAGCAGTGGTAGCGATATTCTAAAGATATACATAAGATTACTCCAAAAGATAAGGGTGCCCCGTGGGCACCCTACTTTTTTGTCTGCAAATAGGCTGTGGATGGCATTTATTCTCTGCTCTGTTTATTGATTACGGCTTAAAACGCGTTTTTTGAAAATAGGCCGTACGAAATCTCAGCCTCTTACGGTTTGAACGCTGTTTTTTCAATAAAAACCGTAGTCTGTATGTGCGAAAGTACGGTTCGAACGCAAAATACCTTATTTGAGCCGTAATTCATGGAACAATAGTACGGCTTAAAATGCGTTTTTTGAAAATAGACCGTAATTCTTTGCCTACCGGGATCGGGAGACGCATCCAACGAAGTTAAAACTTACGATTACATACAAAAAAGGAGGGCAAGCCCTCCTTAAGTTATTATCTTTTGCCGAGCTCCTCTATGACCTTGTGGTATGCTTTGCGGTCCAGGGGATATTTGGCGAGAACGGCTGCAGCAGCGATATAGAACACCGCAGGTATCAGGGTGGCGCAGTTAAAGATCCATGCGACGGCGGTCTCTGACTGGGCGGGAGCGTCGTCCACGAAGCCTGCTGCACCCAGGATAAGTCCCAGAAGAAGGGATCCCAGTCCTATGGCCACTGCCTCCACCAGACCCTGCAGGGACACGATGGTGGCCTGCCTCTCCAGTCCGGTCTCAAGGAGATCGTACTCGCATATGTCGTAGTACATGGAGGGTATCAGCTGCCAGTAGATGGACGTGAGCAGCATGACGCCCAGAGTGAACAGGCCCATTTCGAAGACGCCCGAGACACCGGTGAACCGGAGGACGACGAGGATGGCGATGCCCATAAGGTAGGCCAGTACCAGGGTCCACTTCTTATCGATCCTGTGGGATACAGTGCCTGTCAGGGGGATGATCAGAGCACCCAGTATGGCTCTTGCCAGAAGAAGGGCGCTGGAACCTGATGAACCGAGGCCCAGATAATATGTGAAGAAGTACATCATAGCCGCGATCACCATGGAGTATCCGGTAAGGGACAGCACGGAGGCAGCCACCAGATGCCTGGCGGGGCGCAGCCTGAAGACAGATATGTATTCCATTAGTATTTTGACAGGTCTGAACCTGATGGACACATGAGCCTCTGATCCGGATGGAACGCAGGGCGGATCCTTGGTCTTGCAGGCCATGATCGTAACCAGTATGGAGGCAGCAGACAGTATGCCCAGGGTGAGCCCGGCGGCGGACCAGGCAGCGTCAGTTTTGAGACCCAGATCCTCCAGGAAACTGACGAACAGCGTAGGCAGGACCATGGCCACCATTGCGCCCACCATGTTGAAAAGTGAAGCGAAGAGCCTGAGTGAGGTCCTGTCATCATAGTCGGAGGTGTAATCAGCCCCCAGAGCCAGATATGGCACGAAAAAACCTGTGTAGCCTGTCCAGTACAGCATCAGCATGAAACCGTAGTAAAAAGGCTTCAGAGAGGCTCTCAGGGGCACATTGGTGAAGACCAGGAAGAAGGCCAGCGCCAGTACCAGAGAGAACACGAACATCAGAGGCCTGCGCTTGCCGAAGCGGGTCCTCACCAGATTGGCGTAATGTCCGATCACCGGGTTTATGACCGCGTTCCAGACCGACCCCACCGCCGTGATGAGACCTGCTGCAGCAGGGGATATGCCTGCCACCGTGGTCAGGAAGAACATGAGGAATGTTCCCGACGCTGTGTAGGCGAGAGAGTCTCCGAGAGAGGCAGATCCGTATCCGAGTTTTTCTTTTACAGTAAGTTTAGTCATTTCGTTTCTTGTCAGTCTTTACGGGACACTTTATATCGATGATACCGCAAAAGATATGAGATTTCAATATTCGCGGATATATAAGGAAATAAAAAGACCCTTGCGGGATGATGCCCGAGGGTCCGTTGCATTCGTAGTCTTCGGACTACTCCACTTCGTCGTAGAGATAGTCGTCTTTGGTGCGCGCTCCGTCCTTTTCGTAGACGCCAAGCACTCCGCAGTCGGGGCACTTGCCGAAATCGAGACCGAACTCGGTCATGAGGTCAAGAGCGTATTTGAATTTTTTGCGCAAAAAACAGGTTTAGGAAGTGTCGGAGCCCTTGTTTAATCGTTGCGGTTTAACGCTTTATCGTGTAAAATAAAAGCGGAGGAAACAACAGGTGAATGGCGGTGTCCGTCCGGGACCCGCCGACATACTGAGAAAGGAGATACACATGAGGAGTTTAGGTAAAAAGATCACTTGTCTGATCCTGGCGCTGGCCATGGTCTTCGCGCTGACGCCCGTCATGGCCGGGCCGGTCTACGCCCAGGACACTGTGGACCTTCCGGCAGGAGAGGTGATGGCATCCACACTGGAACCCGGGCACCTGTACAGGGTCGCCGACGAGGGTACTACCATCGTTCTGGCGGCGGGAGATGACGTCACGGTGGACGCGATCGCGCCAAAAGGCCAGAATTCGGTTCTCACGATCAAAGGTTCATCTGCAGGCAAGCTGACTGTCACCGACGGAATAGACATGCAGTATGAGAACAATCATCTCATAGTTGAGGGCGGCACACTTTATGTCGACAGGACCACTTCCGGCAACTGGAAGGGTGCAATAGAGGCTTGTCACTATACCCAGCATGGAGGAAATGTTACCGCGAAGGTAACCAATGAGAACGGAATCACCGAGGGACTGATGGCTAATTACGGATTCCTTATGGACGGCGGGTTGCTGAACGTGTCTGCGGTGTCGAATGACAGCCTTGCCTTTGCGCTATACTGCGCAGGATACGGCGATCCTGAGGGTGCGTTCGTGCTGAACGGCGGTACCATTACTGCATCTGCCACGGGAACAGATGGCTACGTAATAAGAGTCCAGCATATGAATGTGATCTCAGGCGAGCTTAAAGGAACCGCCACGGGAACAAACGGCACCGGCTACGGTCTCTATTCTGCCCGGGGTATCGGCAGCACCTTCGAAATGAAGGACGGAACTATAGACCTTACGGTGAACTCCACCGGCCGTGCCGAAGGGGTAAATATTGAAGGCATCAGCATACAGGGCGGGACCCTTACAGGTAAAGCCACATCGTCGGAGGGAATGGCGTATGGAATCGATAACTATTTCGATAATTCCGCCTTTACCATGAGCGGCGGAACTCTGGATATGACCGCAGTTTCCACGCCGGGTTCTCACGAGGCGTATCCATATTACCTATACGGTGTGAACATCACGGGGGGAACCATTAAGAGTGTATCGAAGAACGGCTATTATGGCTACGGAATGTGGATCAGAGATGTGGATCAGGGGGCGGTAATAAAGAACGTGATCCTGGATCTCAAGGTGATGGATGCAGTTGTCGCATACGGTTTAGGAAGCTCAGTAGATCTGGACATCGGAGCCAGTACAGTCAACATCGATGTCAGTGAAAACAACAGCGTTTGCACAGGAGTATGGAGTGAAGGCAAACTGACTTTGACGGAGTCCACAGTCGATATTCAGGCGCAGGCGGCAAATGATCCCAACGGATTATTCCTCTATGATGACCTGGAGATGACTGACAGTATAGTTACTGCCAAGGTAGACGCCGCCGGCAATTCCGGATGCGGCGCATATGTGGCCAACGAGCTCACCATGAACGATTCGAGCCTGACTTTAAATGTGACCGGCTGCGGATATAGCTCATACGGGATAAGGACCGGTGACGGCGCCTATGACTGGAACCTCAGCTATTCGGAGATCGAGACCAATGTGAACAGCACGTCCACCGGGTCGTACTCCAGCTGCGGTGTAGTTATATACCACAGAGAAGGCGAGTCTGCCGTCAACTTAAAGAACAGCAAGATCATTGCGAACTGCAAGGCCCCGGATGCTTATGCGGAAGGCTTCACAAGCATCTCCGACGTCAATCTGTTCGGCAAGAGCAGCATCGAGGCCACCGGAGTGGGCAGCAACAATGCCCACGGCATCTACGTGGGAGGCATGACCACGCTGAACGGAAGCAATGCCATGCTGTACGGAAAGGGAACTGCGTCCTCCGGATACGGATACGGCATCTGGGGGAACAAAGGATTCACCTTCAACGGCAGATATCAGGTCACCATCCCGGAGGGCGGCATTATCTCCGACGGGCTTGTTAAAGATCCTGTAACTGACGATGTTGCCACCGAGGCCAAGATTGAAGGGCTCCCCGTAGAGCACCTGAGGATCTTCGGCAAGAGCCGCTACGAGACTGCGATGAAGGCTGCGAAGTATATGAAAGAAGTTAATGGATGGTATCAGTTCCCGACGGTAATAGTCGCCAGCGGATCAGACTTCGCAGACGCACTTTCCGGAAGTTATCTGGCATCAGTAGCCTGCGCACCCATACTCCTGGTACATCCCAGCTACGAGGATATGGTATATGATTACATTCAGGCCAACACCTCCCCCGGAGGAACGGTGTATCTCCTGGGAGGCAAGGGAGCAGTCTCAGAGGACTTCGAGAGCCGCCTTACCGGATTCAACGCGGTGCGTCTCGGAGGCAAGAACAGGTACGAGACCAACGTCAGGATCCTGAACGAAGCCAACAAGGTGGATGATACATACGCAAAAGATCTGCTGGTCTGCTCCGGCACCGGATTTGCGGATGCGCTTTCCACCAGTTCCGTCGGCAAGCCCATCCTTCTCGTCGGCAATACCATAAGCGACGACCAGAAACAGTATCTCACCGACGAGGGACCGACCAAAGCCTGGATCATCGGAGGCGAAGGAGCGGTCAGCGCGGATATCGCCGATGAACTCAAGGAGTTCGTCCCCGAAAGCAGCACCACCCGCCTTGCGGGAAAGAACCGTTACGAGACCTCATTCAAGGTGGCGGACGAGTTCTACAAAGGAAGCTACGAGACTGCGGTCATAGTCTACGGCCAGAACTTCCCCGACGGACTGAGCGGCGGAGCGGTGGCCTGGGTGATCTCAGCGCCCGTGCTTCTGGCCATGAACAACGATGCGATGAATGCATATGTCGCACCGTGGGCGGTCGGTTCCGGCGCATATAACAGCATCACCTTCGGCGGAGCAGGACTGGTCTCGGATGAATCCATCCTGAGCATCATGAACGCACCCTACGAGATGGTGACCGTATACGGCGAATAAAATGCAAACGTATTGAAACAGACCCCTTCGCGGGGTCTGTTTTTGCGTTCACGTGTAGCATTGTTTTTTTGCTCATATAATTGTATAATTATTAGTACAAAAGAAGTTTAATGAGCGGCCTGCTTCAGGCCCGTTGACGATAGGAGAAAGGAGAAGAGATCTATGAGGAGTTTAAGTAAAAAGATCACCAGCGTACTCCTCTCGCTGGCCATGATCTTCACACTGATGCCTGCAGTGAGCGGGCCCGCGTACGCAGCGGACATTGTGGTGCTGCCTTCGGGAGAAGTGCCTGCCTCGACCCTTGGGCCGGGCCACGACTATCAGGTACCGAATGAGGGCACGACCATAGTGCTGGAGGATGGGGACGATGTCACGATCGATTCCATAATGCCCAATGGCTCATCTTCGGTGCTTACGATCAAGGGCTCCGATTCAGGCAAGCTCACCGTTACAAACGGCATCAACATGCAGCAGGCGGACAATGGTCTTATCGTGGAGGGTGGAACCCTCTTCATAGACAGGACCGCCTCTGACGATTGGGAATGTGCAATAGCAGTTTCCCACTACACACAGCACGGCGGTAATGTTACGGCTAAGATCACCAATGACACCGGTATCAACGTTGGCCTGATGGCCAATTACGGATTCCTCATGGATGGAGGTGTACTGGAAGCGTCAGCCCGGAACGAGTCGACTCTGGCATACGGGATCATCTGCGAAGGTCACAGCGGCGGCAGGTTCGTTCTGAACAACGGGAAGATCACATTGACAGCCAGGGGCTCTTCAGCCTATTGCATCAAGGCACAGGATGCAGATATAACAGGCGGTGAGATCTACGGAACTGCCATAGGAAACAGCGGCAGTGCCTATGGCTTGACCAGTCATAGTTACCAGACCAGCACCTTCACAATGAAAGGCGGAAAGGTCAATATGTCCGCCAACGGCGCTGCGTCTGCCGCAGTCCTTTCGACCCCGATCATAGACATGGAGGGAGGAGCCCTGACCGGGACCGCCACGTCGTCTGCAGGATATGCCTATGGTATCGATAACAATACGGAAACCGGTGCCTTTACCATGTCCGAAGGAAGCGTTGACATGACTGCGGCCTGCGGTCCGGGATGTAATGCATTTGGTCTGGACATAGCAGGCGTGAACATTACCGGAGGCTATATAAAAGCCAGAGCCAAGGACGGATATTTCGGCTACGGGATCTGGATAGCAAACAGCAGTGGAACTGCCAGTATAAGCGATACGATCCTGGATATTACTTCCAATAATTCCGAAGTCAACTACGGTCTCAGCAGCAACGGCCCTGTCAGTCTCTCCGGAGCTACAGTCACGATCGATACAGAGTCGACAGAATCCGCTTACGGAATCAGGACGAATCAGGGCGGATTGACTCTGACCGAAT
This sequence comes from Bacillota bacterium, assembly GCA_016284485.1. Lineage (GTDB taxonomy): Bacteria > Bacillota > Clostridia > Peptostreptococcales > Anaerovoracaceae > RUG754. The sequence continues at coordinate 14,914 of JAEEOX010000014.1, forward strand.
CATCGGTGGATATAACGACAAAAGCCCCCGATGATCCATGGGGTCTGTGGGCAGAGTCGCTGGATATGACGGACAGCACCGTGGAAGTGAAGGTCGACGCCACCACAAAAGGCGGCTATGGCGCATACATAGAAGACGCATTGACCATGACGGGCGGAAGTCTGTCTGTAGATCTGACCAGCGGAGGAGAAGGCTCGCATGGTTTAACTTCAGGAACTGAAGAGTACAACTGGACGATAAAAGATGCAGAGATAGATGTGAAAGTCGTATCAGCAGCCGATGGAGCATACGGGTGCAATGCGATAGAAATATCAAATGCGGAAGCATCTCTTGTTAACGTAACTGACAGCACGATCAATGCATCAAGCAAGGCACCGAACGCACATGCAGAAGGTTTTACGAGTATACCTCATCTCACCCTGAACGGGGCATCGATCATCGAAGCGACCGGTGAAGGATATGACAACGCTCACGGTGTCTACGTGAGAGGTCAAATCTCATTCACGGGTGACAGAGCAGTTCTCCATGGAAAGGGTTCGGTGTCCTACGGAAACAGTCAATATGGTATAAGGGCAGATGGTGGTATTGACTTAGGATCCAATGCTGCTGATTACAAGGTAACCATTCCTGCAGGCGGTGTGATCGAGGATGGAATGGTCAAGGATCGTGTCGGAGGATCGATCGCTCCTGAGGGTAAGATAGAGGTTCCCCGCCACAGACTGTATCTCACCTCTTTTGATACTGAAGACGGTCAATACAACAAACCCTACTTCCTCATCGCAAGCAATGTTTTATTAACAGCATCTTC
>JAEEOX010000113.1 GCA_016284485.1 Bacillota bacterium
AATCTTATGGATCCGTCGGTTACAGTGAACTTGGCGTGGGACTTGTTGACGTCGGGCGGAAGCACCTTGATGCCCATGTCGTGGCAGTTACGGATGTATCTGGCAGTCTGGTTGAAATCTCCCATGACCGAGGTCATGAGGGCTGCCATGAATTCGGTGGGATAGTAGCGCTTCAGATATCCTGTCTCGTAAGCCAGCACAGCATAGGCTGCTGCGTGAGACTTGTTGAAGGCGTAGGACGCGAAGGTCACCATGTCTTCGAATATCACTTCGGCCGCTTCCCTGGGAATGCCGTTTCTGATACACCCCGCGATCTCCACCGTTCCGTCATCGGCCAGCTTGCCGTTTATGAAGTATTCCTTCTCCTTCAGCATCACGTCATGCTTCTTCTTGGACATGGCACGCCTCACCAGGTCGGATCTTCCGTAACTGTAGCCTCCCAGGTCGCGGACTATCTGCATGACCTGCTCCTGGTACACCAGGCAGCCGTAGGTCACGTCCAGGATGGGCGCCAGCTTGTCGGTGACGTACCTGATCTTCTCCGGGTGTTTTTTGTTCTCGATGTATTTGGGGATGGAGTCCATGGGACCCGGTCTGTAGAGGGAGATGCCTGCCACGATGTCCTCGAAGCAGGTGGGCCTCAGGTTTTTCATGAACTGAGTCATGCCGCTGGATTCCAGCTGGAAAACGCCTGAGGTGTTGCCCTGGGCGATCATCTCGTAAACTTCCGGGTCGTCGTAACCCATCTTCGCAAAATCTATGTCTATGCCGTGGTCTTTTTTGATGAGTTCCAGGGCGTCCCTGATCACCGTCAGGTTCCTCAGTCCCAGGAAGTCCATCTTGAGAAGTCCCAGCTCCTCAATGGTGGTCATGGTGAACTGGGTGGCCGGTCCCTTGTCGGAAAGATAAAGCGGCACGTATTCGTCAATGGGAAGCCTGGATATCACCACGCCTGCGGCGTGGGTGGATGCGTGTCTGGGCATGCCTTCCAGAGCCATGGCCATGTCAACTATGCGCCTGGCCTCTTCATCATTCTCATAAAGCGGCTTCAGTTCAGAGCCCGGCATGTCCAGAGCCTTCCTTAAGGTCATGTCCAGTTCGAAGGGGATGGCCTTGGCTATCTGGTCAGCCTTGGCGTAGGTGGCGCCCAGCACCCTGGCCACGTCCCTCACCGCCATCTTGGCCTTCATGGTGCCGAAGGTGATGATCTGGGAGACCCTGTCCTTTCCGTACTTGCGGGTGACGTAGTCGATGACCTCGCCCCGCCTCTCGTAGCAGAAGTCCACGTCGATATCGGGCATGCTGACCCTCTCGGGATTAAGGAATCTCTCGAAGATCAGGCTGTACCTGATGGGATCTATGTCGGTTATCCTCAGCGAGTAGGCCACGATGGATCCTGCGGCAGATCCCCTGCCCGGGCCTACCATGATGCCGTTTTGCTTGGCATAGTTTATGAAATCCCAGACGATCAGGAAGTACTCCACATAGCCCATCTTCACGATAGTGTCTATCTCGTAGTTCATCCTTTCCTGAAGCTCCGGGCTGTCGGCTCTGTCCCCGTATCTGTCGCGGAGGCCGCTTATGCAGAGTTCCCTGAAATATTCTTCGTTCGTCTTGCCTCCGGGCGCAACAAACTCCGGCAGATGGTACTCTCCGAACTTGAAGTCGAAATTGCACCTGTCGGCTATGATCTCCGTGTTCTCTATGGCGCCGGGTATGTCGCCGAAGAGTTCACGCATCTCCTCTTCGCTCTTCAGGTAGAACTGGTCCGTGGGATATCTCATCCTTTCGGGCTCGTCCAGGGTAGTGCCGGTCTGGATGCACAGGAGCACGTCGTGCGCCTCCGCGTCCGAGCGGTTCACGTAATGGCAGTCGTTGGTGGCCACCAGGGGGATCCCCAGTTCCCTGGAAAGTCTCAGCATGTCCGCCCTTATGGCCTTTTCTCCGTCCAGTCCGTGGTCCTGAAGTTCCAGGTAGAAGTTGCCCTCACCGAAGATGTCACGGAAGGCGATGGATTCGTTTTTTGCGCCCTCGTAGTCTCTGAGAAGCAACTTCTTCTGAACGTCGCCTGAAAGGCAGGCAGAAAGGCAGATAAGGCCCTCAGAATGGGCCCTGAGCACGTCCTTGTCGATCCTGGGCTTGTAGTAGAAGCCCTCCGTGTAACCTATGGAGACGATCTTGATCAGGTTCCTGTAACCCGTCTCGTTCTCGGCCAAAAGGATCAGGTGGCCCTGGCGCTTGTCCAGGTCTGCGTCCTTGTCCAGGTGACTGCGAGAGGCCGTGTACACCTCGCATCCAATGATGGGTTTGATGCCCTGGGCCTTGCACTCCTTGTAGAAGTCCACCACGCCGAACATGGCGCCGTGGTCGGTGATGGCCATGGAGGTCATGCCAAGCTCCTTGCCGCGCTTCACCACGTCCTTGATGCGGGCCGCGCCGTCCAGAAGACTGTATTCAGTATGTAAATGCAAATGTGTGAATCCCATGGCAGTATTTTACCACAGAAACATTGCAATAAAAAGAGAGATGTTGGGCAAGATATCCACAAGGTTTCTTTTTACAAATCCCTTTCGCTGTGATAGAATTATGCAGAAATAAAGCCCAATACACAGGAGGCGCAAAAAATGTCAAACTCAAAGCGGATCAGCCCTGTAAGGATGATCTTAAGAATAATACTGATATTGATACTGATCCTTGTTCTGGTGATCGGCGGCTACGTGGGTTACGTGCTCCTTTCCTACCACAGGATCGATGACAACCAGGTACTGGAGGTGGGCGGCAGCGCCGGCCTCTCCTCTGTGGACGCCGGCCCGACCGCGGAATATGACCTCACCAACTGGAACATAGGCTTCGCAGCCTATACCGACCAGTTCAGTTTCTTCATGGACGGAGGCCTGTATTCCAGAGCCTTCTCCGAGGAGGCGGTCCTGACCAACATGGACGACATCATGGATGAGCTCCAGTCCTTCGATTCGGACTTCTACCTGATCCAGGAAGTGGACTACGACTCCACCAGATCCTACCATGTTGACCAGCTGAAGCTTCTGAACGACAGGTTCCAGTCCGGATTCGACTCCGTGTTTGGAGTGAACTACGACTCGCCCTATCTTTTCTATCCGTTCACAAGTCCCACAGGCATCTCCCGGGCAGGCATACTGACCCTGTCTTCTGCTGACATAGAGTTATCGGTAAGACGCAGTCTTCCCGTCCAGACCAGCCTTGCGAAGTTCCTGGACCTTGACAGATGCTACACCGTGAGCCGCATCCCGGTCTCGGACGGCAGGGAGTTGATCCTCATCAATCTCCATCTTTCGGCCTACACCACTGATGACACCATCGTCACCAGGCAGGTCCAGATGCTCATGGACACCATGCAGGAGGAGTACGCCAAGGGCAACTACGTCATTGCAGGCGGAGACTTCAACATGGATCTCCTGGGTAATTCTCCCGAGATCTTCGGTGTGTCCGGCGAAGATTACAGCTGGGCTCAGCCCTTCCCGGAGCAACTGATCCCCGGCGGGCTGAAGCTCTACGCTCCCCTGGATACAGCGGCTCCCGTTCCATCATGCAGGAACGCTGACTCCCCATGGGATCCCGAGACCAACTTCCAGCTGACCATCGACGGTTTCATCATCTCCGACAACGTTAAGGTGGAGACCTGCGAGGTCATCGACACCCAGTTCGCCTACTCGGATCACAATCCTGTCCACCTGAGATTCTCCTTGGCAGGCTGAGCAAAAAACTCAATCAGATAAACCAAAGGCCGCCCGGCGTGGGCGGCTTTTTTTGCGTGCACTTTGGCGGAGGTTTCGATGCGATGTGTCAGGAAAACATGGCTATGCACGGTGGCGATCCAGTGAAACTGTGGCTACAGCCTAACCAGTCAGCCACTCTATAGGCTACATTCCCCTTAAACAGGGGTTTGTAGCCTATCATTTCTGCTTCTCCGTAGGCTACATTCCCCGAAAATGAGAGTTTGTAGCCTATTGATTAGGCTTCTCCGTAGGCTACATCCCCCGAAAATGAGGGGTTGTGGCCTATCAAACCATATCATCTGTAGGCTACATCCCGCAAAAAAGGGGTTTGTGGCCTATCGGTCCCACTTCGCCATAGGCTACATTCCCCGGAAATGAGGGGTTGTGGCCTATCATTTCTGCTTCTCTGTAGGCTACATCCCTCGAAAATGAGGGGTTGTAGCCTAGTGACACGGCCACAAACCAATACAAACAGGGCCGCCCATGCCGGGCGGCCCATCAATCTCTAAATATTAAGTTTCTCTATCACCATATCCGCGTTCTCATCCGGGTCATCACTTTCGACCTTGACCCTTTCGTCGGCCCACGACTCGTACATCGGAAGCCTCATCTCGTAGAGCCGGTCCACTCCCGTGCTGAGGCTCAGCGGCCTGCCGCCCACAGCCAGATCCTTAAGGTCTTTTTCCAGGAATACCAGTCTGCCGTTCCGGGCGAGTTCATAGTAGTTCTCCTCGCGGTTCACCACTCCGCCTCCGGTGGATATGACCACTCCGGTCTCCCTGCCTGCTTCATCGCAGGCCATCATCTCCAGCTCCCTGAAGTAGTCCTCTCCATACTCTCCGATGAGTTCCGGTATGGGCTTGCCGTTTCTCAGCTCGATCATCTCGTCGGTGTCCAGGAATTCTCTTCCCAGCTTCTCTGCGATCTTCTGACCGATCATGGTCTTTCCCGCTCCCGGCATGCCGATGAGGACGATGTTCTCCCTCCAGCGGCGGATCTTTTGAGCCACTCTCTCCTCCATGCCGTCTTTGTCCTCGAACTTAAGGGTAGTGAAGAGCATGGCGGAATATATGCCCTGGTAGACGAACATGTCCAGGCCGGCTACGCCATCGATCAGGCTCTTTCCGGCCTGGCAGACGAAGCTGGTCCTCAGGGGGTTGTACACCAGGTCCACTGCCCATTCCAGTCTGGGGAAGGCGCCCGGGTTCACAGGTGACGGGACGACCTCCGGGTACATGCCAACGGGAGTGGCGTTCACCACGATCTGCGCGTCCAGGTTTTCTTTTACGGCCCTGCCTTCCGTGATGGCTTCATGGGTCAGCACGTTCACTGCCGACGCGCCCTTGTCGAAAAGCACCTGCACCGCGGCCTTGGACGCGCCGCCGTTTCCCAGCACCAGGCACTTCCTGCCGGTCACCTCCACGCCGTGCTTCTCCAGCATCTTCTTCAGGCCGAAATAGTCGGTGTTGAAGCCCTTGAGCCTGCCGTTCCTCCTGACCACGGTGTTCACCGCGCCGATGGCTTTGGCCTCAGGGGAAAGCTCGTCCAGATACTTCATGACCTCCGTCTTGTAAGGCATGGTCACGTTGAGCCCCGCCCACTTGCCGTTTCTCAGGAAGTCCTCCAGTTCCTCCGGCTCCTTGTCGAACAAAACATACTCGTAGGCTTTGCCCGTCTCACGGGAGATCATCTCGTGGAGCGCCGGACTGAAGCTGTGGCTCAGCCCTCTTCCAAGGAGGCCGAAGGGCATGGTCTGCTCCGCCCTGCTGATCTCCATGATCTTGGTCATGACCTCCTGTTCATGGGGTCTGAGCCCGCTGAGGATCTCCTGCTCACGCTTCTCGTCCCTTACGGGAAGACCCTGTTCAGCCTTGAGTCTGCCGATCTTACGGGCAACATCCATCCTTCTCTCCAGCGCTTCCAGGATCACCTTATCCTCGTCATCTATTCTTTTTCTGAGGCCTTCCAGAGTTTCAGGGTATTCCCTGACTGTCTCCGCAGCCCCGGTCTGCGCTGGCTCTTCAGTGCTCTCGGCACCCCCTCTCTCCCAGAGGAGAGCGTCGTATACTGCCATGGCCGCCGCGGCTTCCACCACAGGCACTGCCCTCAGCACCACGCATGGGTCGTGCCTGCCCTTTATCTCTATGACCGCAGCCCTCATCTCCTTGAGGTCCACAGTTTTCTGCTTCATTGAAACTGAGGGGGTTGGCTTGAAGGCAGCCCTGAAAACTATGGGCATGCCGCTGGCGATCCCGCCCAGGATCCCGCCGTGGTTGTTGGTGACGGTCACCACATTGCCGTCCGGGTCGAAATCGAACGGATCGTTGTTATACGATCCTCTCATCTTTGCGCCCTGAAATCCGGAACCGAACTCTATGCCCTTCACCGCAGGTATGGCGAAGACCGCTTCCGCGATCCTTCCCTCCAGACCGTCGAAATACACGTCTCCGCAGGAACCGGGCTTCACGCCCATGATGCCGCACTCGATGACTCCTCCCACGGAATCTCCCTTGGCGGCCGCAGCCTGGATCACGTCTTCGAAACCCATGGGATCGGTCTCTCCGCCGATCTCAGTGATCTCAGCCATGACGCGGATGCCTTCCTTTTCAAGGAGCTGCTTGATGATGCCGCCGGCTATGACCAGTCCCACGGTGAGTCTGGCGCTGGACCTGCCGCCTCCGGCCGTCTCCGCTTCCAGACCGTCCTTCATCATCAGACCGAAGTCCGCATGACCGGGTCTGGGCTTGTACTTCAGGTCATCGTAGTCCTGGCTTCTCACGTCGGTGTTCCTGACCTCTGCCCTGATCACCGGTCCGGTGACTATGCCGAACTGACCGCCGAAGTTGGTGACGCCCTCCTTCCAGAGCACGTCGTCAGGTTCCCGCCTTGCAGTCACAAAATATGACCCGCCGTCATGTGCGGCGGATCTCCTTGCCATGAAGGCGTCAAGCTCTCTGTAATCTATGACGGTCCCCTGAGGTATCCCGCGGATGGTGGTGGTCACCGCCGGCCCGTGGGACGTGCCGTCCACTGTTATCTTTATCTTTCTTCCGTATGTGCTGGCCATCTACTTCCTCACATCCAAAAAAGTTCTGAGTTCTTCGTCTGTCATCCCCTTGAGGGTGCACTCGCCCGCCCTGCGGGGGATCACCAGATTGATGTATCCGTCTCTGATCTTTTTGTCCTCTGCCACATGGGACAGCAAAACATTCAGGTTATATGGGCATCTCCACTCCAGGTCGTGCTTCTCCAGGAGATTTATGAGCCTGGTGTAGGTGCCTCTCTCTGCCAATCCCCTGTTTTCCGCAGCCCTGGTGATCAGCGCCATGCCCATGGCCACTGCCTCTCCGTGGTGGATCCTGTAGGATGACTGGGTCTCAATGGCATGTCCCAGAGTGTGGCCGAAGTTAAGGATGTTCCTTATTCCGTTGTCTCTCTCATCCTCTACCACGAAATACGCCTTGAGCTTGATGCAGCGCTTGAGGATCTCCTCCAGATATGCGCTGTCTCTGCGGTTCTCAGTCAGCGGCCTCGCCTCCAGCATCATGATCAAGTCCGGGTCTCCCAGGAATCCGTATTTGATCACCTCGGAGCAACCCTCCGCAAAAGTCTCATCCGGCAGAGTATCCAGATACTTGGTGTCCACCAGTACCAGAGACGGCTGGTAGAAGGTACCGATTATGTTTTTCCTTCCTCCCAGGTTCAGGGCGTTCTTGCCGCCTATGGCCGCATCCGCCGCTCCGATGAGGGTCGTGGGGATCTCGCAGAGATCCAGTCCCCTCTTGTAGGTGGACGCTATGAAGCCCGCCAGATCTGTGACGGTGCCTCCGCCGATGCCGATTATGGTATCGGTCCTGGCCATGCTGAAGTCCGAAAGAAGCCCGCAGATGTTCTGGAAAGACTCTATGCTCTTGGCATCTTCCCCTCCCTGCACGGCGCAGGCCATTACCTCCTTGCCTGCCTCTTCCAGAGCGTTGCCCAGCTCAGCCACATACTGCGACGGTACGGCCTCATCCCAGATCAGCACTATGTGCTTCCCGTTGGGAAGAAGCATTTTCACAGCTTCGTCCGTTATGTTCCTGCCTATGAGGACCTCGTAGCGGTCCCTGGTCCTTATCTTCACCCGTTCCATCTTAACGGTCTCCTTCGTCCTCTGTCATTCTGTATCCCACCCCGAGCTCCGTGAAAATGTACTCCGGCTCTCCGGGATTTTTCTCTATCTTCCTTCTGATGTTTGCCATGTTTACCCTGAGTATCCTGTTGTTGTCCCCTGCGTAGGGCCCCCAGAGGGCGTTTATCAGAGAGTCATATGTTATGACCTTGCCGGAATTTTTGGCAAGGATGGAAACTATGTTGTACTCCATCCTGGTGAGGTGCACCGGCTCATCGTTCAGTGTCACCAGCCGTTTTTCGAAATCGATCAGAAGCCCCCGTGCGCTGTATGTTTTGCGCAGGCCGCCTGCCTCTGAAGCTATTTTGTCCACATGCCTGAGCGAGGTCCTGATCCTTGCCAGGAGCTCGCTGGTGCCGAAGGGCTTCGTGACGTAGTCGTCCGCCCCCGCGTCCAGAGCCTCCACCTTCTCCTTCTCCAGAGTTCTGGCGGAGATCACGATTATGGGCATGGCAGACCACTTCCGGGTCTCCCTTATGACATCGATGCCGTCCATGTCAGGAAGGCCCAGATCCAGCAGCACCAGGTCCGGCATGGCCGAAGTTATCCTGGCCAGCCCGTCGCGGCCGGTCTTCTCAGCCATGACAGAGTAGCCGTTGAGCTCCAGCGTCCTGACTATGAAATCCGATATGCTCTTTTCATCCTCTATCAAAAGTATCGATATCTTCTGCATCGTCTATTTCCTCCATATACTCCGGCAGAGTGAAAACGAATTCCACCCCGTCCTCGTGGTCGACAGCCTTGATGCTCCCGTCGTGAGCGCCTATGATCGTCTTGCAGATGGAAAGACCTATCCCCATGCCTCTGGTGGAATCCGGGCTCTCCTCTTCAGTCCCGAAGCTTCCTCCGTCGAAGATGCTCTCCAGCCTCTCCTCGGGTATTCGCCTTCCGTAATCCCTTACCGAGAACAAAACATTACCGTCCGCCACCCCGACTTCGACTTCGATGGGGTTCTCCGTTCCCGAGTGGATCTGGGCATTGTTCAGTATGTTGATCATGACCTGCTGTATCAGCATGGGGTCCATCTCAGCCATCACCGGATCGTCGGGCACCTTGACGGTGACCTTCGCATCCGGGAAGCTCTTCCTGAACTGAGAGACCGCGGTGGATACCACCTCGTCCACTATCTCAGGTGTCTTCTTCACCTTGGAGCTCTTCTCATCGATCCTGGTCACCGACAGCAGATTTTCCACCATGTCCAGGAGCCACCTGGCATCCCTGTCGATGTTGGTCACCAGCCGGACCTTCTCGGCCTCGTCCATGGCCGACGGATTCTCGATTATGGACTCGCTGTTCCCTATTATTCCCGTGAGGGGCGTCCTGATGTCGTGGGAGACCGCCCTCAAAAGGTTGGCCCTCATCTTCTCCTTTTCCGCCTCCATCAGCTCCTTGTCCTGCTTCGCCAGAAGCTCCTGCTGGGTCTTGAGCACGGTGCTTGAGATGGAGGTTATTATGCTTATGATCAGCATCCCCAGGAAGGTCACCTGATATCCCTGAAGGCTGAAATCTATGTTGCCGTATGGATAGGTGAAGAAGTAGTTCACGGATACCACCGCGATGAAAGCATATAAAATACCATAGAAATACCCGTCCGTGTACCTTGCGGCAACGAAGGCTCCTACGGTATAAAGCATTGCGATGTTGAGAGTCGGGTCGGAGGCTGTCCTGTTAAAGAAAAACCCGATAAGGGTGGCCGCCACATACACTCCGAAGGTCACCAGGAAATCCTTGAAACTGAAGTTCCTGAACTTGGCCCTGAGGGCAGCGGTTATCTCCGTCCTTCTCTTGCCTGGATCATTGTTTGCCATGATTCAATTGTAGTTTAAAAGCATACGTTCTTCAAGGGTATTTTGCAAGCAAAAAGCGGCAGAGCGATCTGCCGCTTTCATTCTCATGAACGTTCTATTATTTGTTTACAGCGTCCTTAAGAGCCTTGCCGGCCTTGAATGCGGGCTTTGTGCAAGCCTTGATCTTAACTGCCTTGCCTGTCTGGGGGTTCTTGCCCATTCTGGCTCCCTGCTTTCTGGTCTCGAATGTTCCGAATCCAATAAGCTGAACCTTATCTCCCTTAACGAGTGCGCCCTCGATGGCTGCGAATGTAGCTGCTACTGCTGCAGTTGCGTCCTTCTTTGTAAGACCGGTATTTTCCGCTACTTTAGCGATGAGTTCTGTCTTGTTCATTGTGTAAATTCTCCTCCTAAGAAAATCTAAGATTAAATCGTAATGATAATAGCATAATCTACTATGCCTGTCAACACAAAAACTGTGCTGAGCCTTTATTTTTCAAGGGTCTTCGGCCTTTTTGCGACCTTGTCCACCAGTACGATCACACCGGCTGCGCCTATGACTGTGAGGGCCACAGACACCAGAAGCATGAGCTTCGGTCCGGATGCATCCAGGATCACTCCGCCAAGAATGCTGGCAAAAATGGAGGATACTGTTATGGCCGTGGTGTACAGTGCCTGACCCTTTACAGCCTCTCCCCGCTCCATGATCTCGTTGATGAACTGCACTATGGCCGGAAGGAAAAGCGGGAATGACACCAGATGAAGTACGTGAGCCACATAGATCATCGTTACACTGTTGGCCAGGTAGAGCAAAAGAAGTTTGCCCACGAAGCAGGCTGACGCCACCTTGAGCAGGGTGCTGCAGCTGAACCTTGAGTTCAGCTTGTCGAAGAAGAACAGCGCCGGTATCTCAAGGAAGGCCATCACTCCCATGATCCTTCCCAGATCCTCTGCGCCTCCGCCTACTCCGTCCACCACCTGGAACATGAAGTTGTTCAGGATGGCGTTCTGGAAGAAGAGAACCAGTATGAAAAGGCTCAGGATCATGAAAAGTTTGTTCCTCTTCACGAAGCTGATCAGGTTTATCTCCTCTCCGGTCTCTTCCATGCCTTCAGCGGACAGCATATCCGGGTTGGAATTCCTCTCTCTGATTGCCTTATCCAGGGTCTTCTTCGTAAGAAGCACCAGGCCGAGGAGGACCGCCAGGGCCACCATTCCGCTGCCCGGAAGGATGTGTGTGCCGAACTTCTCGGTGAGGCTTCCCATAATTACCATGAACACCGCATATCCCAGACTTCCACCGGACCGGCACATGCCGAAGTTGATCTTGTGTCCGCTTTCGGAAAGCCTTCTGGAAAACGAGTTGAACACGGGCTGAAGGGCCAGTTCCCAGGCCAGGGTCAGGATGTAGATCACCCACAGGGCCATGGACTTCCTCCTGAAGATCAGGAGTCCCACGGTGAGCACCATCATCACCACGGTGCCAAGGCCGGCCACGCCTATCTGATCCAGTTTCCTGGACCTGTCCGACAGATCCGCCAGAGCGGGCTGCAGGAACACCGATACCACGCTGGCGAGGGCTATTATCAGCCCGATCTCCGAGTTGCTGAAGCCGATATCAAGAAGGTAGGCAGAACAAAAGCTGCCTACCATTCCGTAATAGATCCAATACGCCGCAAAGTCACCGGCATATTCTAAATTTAAAGTCAATGAACGTTTATTCACTTATGAAATAGTCTCCAGTACCTTATCTCTCAGTTCGCCTTCAAGTCTCTTGAGCTCGATCTCTGCCTCGATCCTCTTCTCGTGGCCTTCCTTCTGGATCTGCATCACTTCATCGATGGTGGTGATGAGTTTTGCGTTGGTCTCCTGAAGGGTCTCGATGTCAACGATGCCTCTCTCGGATTCCTGAGCAACTCCCACTGTGGTGTCGTGGAGGATCTCAGCGTTCTTCTTGAGAAGCTCGTTGGTGGTCTCGGAAACTGCTCTCTGTGCCTTCAGGGCCTCACCGGAATTGGCAAGTCCAAGGGCCAGAACCATCTGGCTCTTCCAGAGAGGAATGGTGTTGACCAGAGCTGTCTGGATCTTCTCTACCATCAGGGTGTCGTTGTTCTGGATCATCCTGATCTGCGGAGCCATCTGCTGGGATACTGTTCTTGTCAGGTCGAGATCATATACCTTCTTCTCGAATCT
>JAEEOX010000015.1 GCA_016284485.1 Bacillota bacterium
CTGCGCTGAGGCCTGCGGCATGGGCGTGGATCCCTCTGAGGACCCCAACGATACCGAGTGCATCCGCTGCGGCGCCTGCATCAAGGCCTGCCCGGCAAAAGCCCTGAGCTACGAGCTGGGCTACCGCAAAACACTGACAGAGAAACAATAAAAACCGCCGCGGGGAGAGCCTCGCAGCGGCTTTTGATTTTTTGGGCAGAGCATGAAAAAACCTGCCCGTCTGGGCAGGTCTTCGTTGGTATCCCCCGACAGAATCGAACTGTCAACTGAGCTTTAGGAGAGCTCCGTTATATCCATTTAACTAGGGAGACTCGCTTTTGCAAAAGATATATTACCACAACGCCGTAAAAAATAAAAGAGAAATTTGATAATTGCCCCCGCAATCTTGAAAACGAGGCCTGGGAGGAGTATAATAGTCGTGTTAATTGTTCAATAATTAACAATTGAGAACTATCCGGAAAGGTATGAAAAGCGTAACCCAATGTATAAAGTTTCTGAATTAGCCAGCGAATATAAACGAAAACTGATCACGGCGGAAAAGGCAGCCTCCATGGTCAGGAACGGCAGCCGCATCCACTTCGGTCTGGGCTGCGGCACGGTGGTGGACATAGACAGGGCTCTGGCCAAGAGGGCGGACGAGCTCAAGGACGTGACCATCATATCCACTGTATCCATCAGAGAGAAGCCCTTCGAGACGTTTTATGCCACCCAGTCCAACGACCAGGTGAGATTTGCCTCGGCGCACTTCAGTGCTCAGGACAGGATCATGAACCGGGAAGGCCGCTGCTGGTACATACCCATGATGTTCAACGAGCTGCCCTTCCTCTGGACAAACAACAACAACGAGGTGGACATCGCCTTCTTCCAGGTGGCGCCCATGGACGAGCACGGCAACTTCAACATCGGTCCTCAGGTGGCCGACATGTGGGGAGTCATCAAGTCCGCCAAGCTGAGGATAGTCGAGGTCAATGAGAACATGCCCATCGCCCACGGCTACCAGACTCAGCTGAACCTCTACGGAATAGACTACATCGTGGAAGGCTCCAACACGCCTCTGGCGGAGATCCCCGCCAAGGAGCCCACTGAGATAGACAAGATCATCGCCGGTCACGTGGTGAAGAACATCAAGTCCCACTGCACGGTGCAGCTGGGTATCGGCGCTCTTCCCAATTACATCGGCAAGATGATCGCGGAATCCGACATCAGAAACGTTGAAGGCCACACGGAGATGGTCTCCGACGCCTACGTGGCCCTTTTCGAGGCCGGCAAGCTCACCGGAAACAAGCCGGTGGACAAGGGGAAACTGGTGTACACCTTCGCCGGCGGCTCCAAGCACCTCTATGACTTCATAGACGACAACCCCATCTGCTGCTCGGCACCGGTGGACTACGTCAACAACTACGCCACTATCTCAAGGATACCCAACTTCATCTCGGTCAACAGCTGTATCGGCGTAGACCTCTACGGCCAGGTCTGCGCGGAGTCCGACGGACACCGTCAGATCTCCGGCACCGGCGGCCAGCTGGACTTCGTAATGGGTGCCTTCGGTGCGGACGGCGGCAACAGCTTCCTCTGCACACCCTCCACCAAAACATCCAAGAGCGGCAACGTCTACTCCCTGATCACGCCCAGCCTGGCCCAGGGAGCCATCGTCACCACCCCCAGAATGTGCACCGACTACATCGTCACAGAGTACGGTGCGGTGCAGCTCAAGGGCAAGTCCACCTGGGAAAGGGCGGAGCTTCTGATCTCAATCGCCCACCCCGACTTCAGGGATGACCTGATCAAGGAAGCCGAGAAGATGGGCATCTGGAAGAACTCGTCTAAGATAGCATACTGATCCACTCCGGAAGATCGGCCATATGAACGCATTGAAAGAGGCGCGGGACTCCCGCGCCTCTTTGGTATTTTTTTGTTGAAGCCCCCTTGCATTAAATGGTATAATATACAATCGGTAATATTGGGGTAATATGCCGTTTTGACGGTACCGAACACATGACGAAATACAGCGTTAAAAAGCCAATAACGATAATAGTATCGGTCATAGTAGTAATAGCTCTGGGAATAGTCTCCTTCACGAGGCTGACCCCGGATCTTTTGCCGTCCATCGATCTTCCCTACATGGTGGTCATGACCACCTATCCCGGCGCAACACCCGAGGAAGTGCAGGAGGAGGTCAGCAAGCCTCTGGAGCAGAGTCTCGCCACCGTTGAGAATCTCAAGACCATCATGTCCTCATCCAGCCCCAGCTATTCAATGGTGATGCTGGAGTTTGAGAACGGCACGTCCATGGATGCGGCGGTCGTGGATGTTTTGCAGCAGGTGGACCTGGTGGAAGGAGGCTGGGGAGACAACATAGGCTCACCCTATCTTCTCAGGATCAACCCCAACATGATCCCCATCATGGTGGCCGCGGTGGATATGGAGGGCTATGACCTCCAGGAACTGTCGGAGTTCGTAACGGAGACCCTCACAACTTCGCTGGAGGGCACCACGGGCGTGGCGTCCGTCAGGGCAGGGGGACTTCTGGAGTCCCAGGTCAACATCCTCATCGACGAGACCAAAATAGAAGAACTGAACAACAAACTGATCGCCAGCATCAACGAAAAGATCGCTGAGGCCAGAGCACAGATAGAATCGGGCATCGCCCAGGTGGATTCAGCCATCGCGCAGATCGATGCCCAGAACAGACAGCTGCAGGCTGCCAAGCAGTCCGCGGTAAGCGGCATCCAGGGCACCATCAGCCAGCTCTACGCACAGGCGGCTCAGGCAGGGCAGACTGCTCAGGGCATCGCAGTTACCATTGGCGGATACGCCAACGCAGCGGCGGAGGCGGCTAACGCCATCGCAGAGGCTCTGGCCAGCTTCAGTCCGGACAACATGCCGTCCCCCGAAGACCTGGCAGCCCTTGCCGACCAGGCGACCCAGGCGCTTAATGATCTGCAGGCCAATCTGCAGAGCCTTTCCGGACTCGTCGACGGTATCACCATGCCGGACATTCCCTCCGCAGGGGACATCAACTCCTCCATCGCGGCGGCTTTCAACGGCATGGATTCCATATATTCCGCTGAGACACAGCTGGCGGTGGCCAGATCTCAGCTGATGGCCACCAGGCAGCAGCTCCAGCAGGCCCTGACCGAGCTGGACGCTCAGGCTGAAGAGGCTCTGAAGCAGGCGGATCTTCCTGGAATGATCACCATCCAGACGGTGTCTCAGATCCTGATGGCCCAGAACTTCGACATGCCCGCAGGCTACATCCAGAACGAGGAGGGAGCCAGATATCTGGTATCCGTCGGAGACAAGCTGACCAGCGTAGATGAGGTCAAGAACCTTATCCTCTTCAACATAGAAGGCCTCGGGGACATACATCTTACCGACGTGGCGGAGATCTTCGTGTCCGACAACTCAGATGAGACCTACGCTTCCATAAACGGCAACACCGGAGTGCTCCTGACCTTCATGCGTCAGAGCAACTCATCCACCACCGCGGCCTCTGACAATCTGAAGGAGACCTTCAGAGAACTTGAGGCCAAGTATGACGGGCTGAGCTTCAGCGTCCTCATGGACCAGGGCGACTATATCTATCTGGTCATCGGCGCCCTTCTGCAGAGTCTGGGCTTCGGAGCGCTGTTCGCCATCCTGGTTCTTTTGCTCTTCCTGAGAGACCTGAGACCCACCTTCATAACCCTGCTCAGCATCCCCATCAGCCTTATGTTCGCCGTGGTACTGATGTACTTCTCCGGAGTCACCATCAACCTCATTTCCCTGGCGGGACTTGCGGTGTCCGTTGGAATGCTGGTGGACAACTCCATCGTAGTCATCGAGAATATCTACCGTATGAGGTCCATGGGTGTTGACAGGCTTCGCGCTGCTGTGGCCGGCGCAAAAGAAGTGAGCGCTGCCATAACCTCATCCACCCTTACCACCATATGCGTATTCGCGCCCATCATCTTCGTCCAGGGCCTTACCAGGCAGCTTTTCTCAGATATGGCGCTGACCATAACATACTCCCTTCTTGCAAGCCTTGTGATCGCTCTCACCCTGGTGCCCGCGCTGGCCTCCAGGATGCTCAAGAAAGAGACCAGGAAGAATGCAAATGCTTCCGGCAGGATAATGGAAGGCTACAAGAGGCTGCTCAACTGGAATCTGAACCACAAGCTCCTGATCGGAGTTGTGGCAGTGGTGCTTCTGGTGTTCAGCGTCCAGACCGCCCTCTCCAGAGGATTCGTCTTCCTTCCCGACATGACCACGCCGCAGATGGCAGGCACCATCAAGATGAACGACGAGGAAGCCACCATACAGGAGACTGCCGAGACGTCGGACAAGGTGCTCCAGATCGTGAACGGCATCGACGGAGTGGGCGTGGCGGGAGCCATGCTCTCCACTACATCGGAGTACGGCTCCTTCCTGGGAGAGACAGCGGATAATATCACGGACCTTTACGTGGTCCTGGAACCCGACACCAAGCGTACCAGCAAGGAGATCGCGGAGGAGATCCTGGAGAAGACCAAGGGTCTGCCTGCCACCATAGAGGTGACCACCACATCTTCCATCACCGAGTACACTTCTGCACTGGGAGGAAGAGGAGTCACCATAAACCTTTACGCCAACGACAACGATGCCCTTAAGAAAGCCGCCAAGATGGTGGGCGACAGGCTTGCCCAGGTGGAGGGCGTCAAGAGCGTGAACAACGGTCTCACCGAAGCTGAGACGGAATATCACTTCATCATCGACAAGGCCAAGGCCATAAGGAACGGACTGACCGTGGCCCAGGTCTACGCTGCCGTGGCTCAGGAAGTCACGTTCAGGCAGAGTGCCACCACCATCACCATCGGGGGAGACAGCTATGACGTGATCGTCTCCAAGGGCGAGGGAATGGAGGTGACTCTGGACAGCCTTATGAACCTGGAAGTGGCAGACGGAGTGCTCCTCAGGGACGTGAGCAACATGGTTGAAGAGGAATCCCTTCCTTCCATACGGCGCCTGGATCAGGAGACCTATCTGGCGGTGACGGCTGAGGCCGAGGACGGCAACAACATCACACTTCTCACGGAGAAGTGCATCGCAGCCACCGACGAGCTGAGACTGCCCGAGGGCGTTCGCATGGAATACAGCGGCGAGAACGAGACCATCATGGACGCCATGAAGGATCTTTTCAAGATGATGCTGGTAGGCGTGCTTCTGGTGTATCTCATCATGGTGGCCCAGTTCCAGAGCTTCAAGTCGCCCTTCATAGTAATGTTCACCATACCCCTGGCCTTCACGGGAGGCTTCCTTGCCCTGATCCTCTTCAACAAGGAAGTGTCCGTGGTGTCCATGATGGGTCTGATAATACTTAACGGCGTGGTGGTCAACAACGGCATCGTGCTGGTGGACTACATCAACCAGCAGAGAGCCCGCGGCATGAACAAGCGCGCCGCCATCATCACCGCAGGTGCCACACGTATGAGACCGGTACTCATGACATCCGTGACCACCATCCTGGGACTGATCGTCCTGGCCGCCGGCAAGTCCGCCGGCACCGACATGATGCAGCCCCTGGCACTGGTATGCATCGGCGGTCTGGCCTACGCCACATTGCTGACGCTTCTGGTGGTGCCCGTGATCTATGACCTGGTCAACGGCGAGAAGTTCACCTTCGTCAAAGCCGAAGACGTGGACATATCGGATCTTATAATCACATGATGACTCTGTCCCCGGGCGCAAAACACCCGCCCCCCGGGGGCGTTTTTTAAACAGGAGGCCCAATGGCTAAACTCAAGATATATACTGACGGAGCCTGCTCCAACAATCAGGAAGACGTAAACGTGGGAGGATGGGGAGCCATCCTCGAGTTCGGGGAGACCCGGAAGGAGCTTCACGGCGGAGAGGCCAACACCACCAACAACCGCATGGAACTCACCGCGGTGATCGAAGCCCTCAAGGCTCTTAAGAAGGAAGGCCTGGAACTTGAGATCTACTCGGATTCCTCTTACGTCATGAACTGCTTCAGGGACGGCTGGTACCTGAAGTGGCAGCAGAACGGCTGGATGACCTCCAAGAAGGAGCCCGTGGAGAACAAGGAACTCTGGCAGGAGCTGATCGGCCTGGCTCAGAAGCAGAAGATAAGCTTCTACCGGGTCAAGGGCCACGTGAGCCTCAAGGCGTCGGAGGATGCGCTGATGAAGAGGTACATGAAGTTCATAGAGATGAACGGACAGGACTTCAGCTACGCGGATTTTTTGCACGTCACTGAGATGAACAACAGGGCGGACAAGCTGGCCAACATCGGGATCGACGAGATCAGGGGAGAGTAGGGCCCGGCACATGAATTACAGGAAAGACCGGCAGGGCCGGGATATTTCAATACTGGGATATGGCTGCATGCGCTTCACCAAGACCGCGGGGATCATCGATCTTCCCAAGGCGGAGCGTGAGGTGATGCAGGCCATCCAGGGCGGGGTCAACTATTTCGACACTGCCTACATCTACCCCGGAAGCGAGGACGCTCTGGGCAAGATACTGGAGAAGAACAACGTCCGCGACAAGGTGTACATCGCCACCAAGCTTCCCCAGTACCTCATGCGGAACCTGAACTCGGTGGAAAAGATCTTCAGCGAAGAGCTTAAGAGGCTCAGGACCGATCACATCGACTACTATCTCATGCACATGCTGGCGGACCTGAGGGAGTGGAACAAGCTCAAGGCCCTGGGCATCGAGGACTGGATCGCAGACAAGAAGGCTTCCGGACAGATCGGGAGCGTGGGCTTCTCCTACCATGGGGACACCGAGGATTTCATAGAGATACTTGATGCCTACGACTGGGATTTCGCCCAGATACAGTACAACTACCTGGATGAGGACTCCCAGGCGGGGAGGCGCGGGCTCATGGCCTGCGCGGAGCGGGGGATCCCGGTTATCATCATGGAGCCCCTGAGGGGAGGCAGACTTGTGAACCTGCCGAAGGCCGCGCTGAAGCCTCTTGAAGACAGCGGCCTGGGCTGGTCGGCGGCGGAGCTGGCTCTCCGCTGGCTGTGGGATCAGCCTCAGGTGACCTGCGTGCTTTCGGGCATGAATTCCCCGGAAATGATAGAAGAAAACATGAGGATCGCCTCCTCTGCGGAAGCCGGAAGCTTCGGCGACAGGGAGAAGGCCGTGACGGACAGGATCGTATCCGTCATACGCTCCAGAGAAAAGGTGGGCTGCACCGGCTGCCGCTACTGCATGCCCTGCCCCCACGGAGTGGACATACCGGGCAACTTCTTTTACTACAATCAGGTGTACACCGACGGGAGGATATCAGCCCTGTCGGATTACGCCAGAGCCATGGGGATGCACAAGACACCGGGCTTCGCCAACCTCTGCGTGGGGTGCGGCGCCTGCGAGAAGCACTGCCCCCAGCACATACACATAATCGACGAGTTGAAACGGGCCGACCGGGTGCTTAGGCCGCTGCCCGTAAGACTGGGCCTGGCTGTGATACGCAAGGTCATGGGAAGATAAACTGCCCCTCGGGGCGTGCTCCCGGTGAGCAAGAAAAGAGAACGACAGAGGGAGGACAGCAGATGCTGACTGACAAGACCAGAAAAGATTTCATCGCCATACTCAAGGAGGAAATGATTCCCGCCATGGGCTGCACCGAACCCATTTCCCTGGCATACGCCGCGGCCAAGGCCAGGGCGGTCCTGGGAAAGGATCCTGAGTTCATAAAGGTGTACGCCAGCGGCAACATGATCAAGAACGTCCGCTGCGTACGGATACCCAACTCCGGCGGGCTGACGGGCATCGAGGTGGCGGTCTGCCTGGGAGCCATGGGCGGAGACTGTGAGCGCGGCATGAAGGTGCTGGAGACAGTGACCGACGAAACCAGGCATGCCATCAGGGACTTCATCAACGGCGGACACTGCGACGTGGACTATCTGGATTCGGACATCCCTCTTCACTTCATAGTTGAGGAGACCGCGGGCCCGGACTATGTTTCCGTGGAGATCCGCTACGACCACACCAATATCTACAAGATCATCAGAAACGGTGAAGTCATCTTTGAAGGTGACGAGGATCAGGCTGCAGGCCAGACCGCCGACAGAAGCGGTCTTTCCATAGACAACATCAAAGAATTCGCAGACACGGTGGACGTGTCTGAGGTCAAGGACCTGCTGGATCAGGAGATCCGCTGCAACATGGACATCGCCTACGAGGGCATGGCCGGAGACTATGGGGTCGGCATCGGCAAGGTCATCAAGACTTCCTACCCGGAGAGCACACTGACCAGGATGAAGGCATATGCGGCCGCAGCCTCCGAAGCCAGGATGGAGGGCTGCGACATGCCCGTCATCATCAACTCCGGATCGGGCAACCAGGGCATCGCATCATCCGTCCCCGTCATAGTCTATGCAAGAGAGAATTACGTTCCACAGGAGAAGCTGTACAGGGCGCTGGTGTTCAGCGGGCTGCTTACGGTCCACCAGAAGGAGTATATCGGCAAGCTCAGCGCCTTTTGCGGGGCGGTCAGCGCATCCTGCGCGGCTGGCGCAGCCATAACCTACCTGGCCGGCGGCACATCCGAACAGATCAAGGATACGGTGGAAAACACTCTGGCCAACATCCCCGGTATCATCTGCGACGGCGCCAAGGCTTCCTGCGCAGCCAAGATCGCCACATCCCTGGACGCCTCCATGATGGCCCACTATCTGGCCATGCAGGGCAGGAGCTACCAGGCCTTTACCGGCATCCTCAAGGGAGAGACTGACCAGACCATCTCCACGGTGGGCTACATCGGCAAGGTGGGCATGCACGAGACTGACAGAGAGATCATCCAGACCATGCTGGAGTAGGATCCCGGTCACAGGGTCATTTGTAAATGGCCCCGTTAAGTGGTACAATATATTGTTAAAGAGAATGATCCCCCGGCGGTTCAATGACCTGTCGGGATCACATAAGGAGCAAACGTCAAGCCTATGAACATAGGGTTTATGGCCCTTTCCAGCGGAAGCTCGGGGAACTGCTATCTGATCCGGACGGAGCACACCAACGTCCTCCTGGATCTGGGCATCAGCTGCCGCAGCATCAAAACACTGCTGGCCCAGAGAGGGCTGGAACTGAAAGACATCGACGCCATCTTCATATCCCACGAGCACTCGGACCACATCAAGGGAGTGCGGACCACCATGAAGAACACGGACTGTCCGCTTTATGCCTCCCACGGGACCCTGAGTGAACTGGTGAAGAAAGAATCGCCCCTGCCCTACGAGAGACTGATCGAACTGGAGGACGGTGAGGCAGTGAAGGTGGGCGACGACCTTACGGTCAGGTCCTTCCGAGTATCCCACGACGCCAGGGAACCTTTCCAGTACACCTTCGAGGCCGGAGGCAGGAAGGCGTCGGTGGTGACAGATACCGGCTTCGTGTCGGACAGCATATATCACAACATCGAGGACAGCGACATCCTGGCACTGGAGGCCAACCACGAGCGGAATATTTTGCTCTACGGAAGCTATCCCTTCGTGCTGAAGATGAGGATATTGTCGGAGGTGGGGCACCTTTCCAACGAGGCCTGCGCCCACACGGTGGTGGAGATGCTGAAGGCGGGCAGGCGCCCGAAGGTCTTCCTGTCCCACCTGAGCCAGGAGAACAACACGCCGGAGCAGGCCATGATCACCGTGAAGAATGCGGTGGAAGAGGCCGGGTTCGCCGTGGGGCGCGACCTGGAACTGAGAGTCATAAAACGGGGCGACTCCTCGGAGTACGTCACGGTCTGATATTTTCGGAGATGAACTTATGAGCAAGAAACAACAGAGAAAGATGACTGTCATCTTCGTGGTGATAGGTGTGCTTCTCCTGGCAGGGATATTCCTGACAGCCGGAGCATCCGCCCAGGAGGAGGACATAGTCACGGTGATCAGGGACGCGGTCATCCACGACACCAACAAGATCGCCCTCTTCGGCCTGGAGGTGAATCCGGGGCTGATCTCGGGCCTGGCGGTGACGGGGATACTGACGGTGTTCGCCCTGATCGTAAGGATCTTCGTGATCCCGAAGTTCACACTGGTACCCGGCAGATTCCAGATGATTCTGGAGACCATGGTGGGATACTTCAGCGGCCTTGCGGAGGACTCCAGTCCCCACAAGAACAGGCTGCTGTCTGCCTACATTTTCGCCGCGGGACTGTACATCTTCACCGGAACCATGCTGGAGCTTTTCGGCATCCAGGTGGTGACAACGGCCGGCCATTCAGTGGCCCTGCCGGCGCCGCTCTCGGACATCAACGGCGCCATCATGATGGGCTGCACCTCCTACCTCTTCATAGTGGTGGGCGGCATACTGAACAACGGCCTGGGCGGCGTCAAGGGAGCCCTGAAGGAATTCTCCCTGCCCATCTCCATGAGCTTCCGACTTTTCGGAGCCCTGGTGTCCGGCGCCATCGTCACCGAACTGGTCTACTACTACACGGCCCTGAGCTATGTGGTGCCGGTGCTGGTAGGCGTACTGTTCACCTGCCTCCACGCCCTGATCCAGGCCTACGTGCTCACCATGCTGGTGGCCCTGTTCTACGGCGAGGTGTCTGAGCCCTCGGAGAAAAAACTCAGAAAGTTAGCCGCCAAGGCGCAAAAAACAGAAGTCCGGACTGCGGAAGCAGCTTGACATATTGATCTTTTTCGGAGGAAGAGAAAATGACTAAGACCACTAGATTTTTAAAGATCGTGCTCATCGCGGGACTGGTACTGATCCTGGCGCTTCTCATGGTGAAGCTCATGGCGGATCAGAGCGCAGTATTCGCTGACACCGAGACTACAGGCGAGGCAGCCGACGGCCTTACCGGAGGCCTTACAGACAATTCCGGCAAGGCTCTTGGCGCAGGTATCGCAGTAGGTCTTGCAGCCCTGGGCGGCGGCATCGGAATGGGTATCGCCGGAGCTCACGCGGCAGACGGCATCGCCCGCCAGCCCGAAGCGGAAGGCAAGATCAGGACCATCTTCATGCTGGCCCTGGTATTCATCGAGACCGCCATCATCTACGCGCTGCTCATCGCGATCCTCAACATATTCGTATTATAAGGAGGTAAAAGATGCCTTTAGGTTTGAATTTTACTCAGATATTCCTGCATCTTTTCAACTTCCTGCTTTTGTTCGCCATACTGTATTTTTTGCTGTATAAGCCCGTGAAGAACTTCATGGTGCACAGGCAGGAGGTCTACAGGAAAGAGGCGGAGGAGACTTCACAGAATCTGGAGAAGTCTGAGAAGGCAAGAGCCGAGTACGAAGAGAAGCTGGCTCAGGCCGACCGGGAGATCGCGGGGCTCAAGGCGAAGTCCGGCGAAGAGGCTCAGGCTCACTACGACAGACAGGTGAAAGCCGCAAAAGATGAGGCCGAGAAGATCCTCAGAGACGCCAGAGAGGAAGCAGAGCGCCAGAAGGCCGCCATCGTGCAGGAGGCCCAGAAGGACATTTCCGACCTGGTCACAGACGCCGCAGAGAAACTGGCTCTTCACCAGTCTTCCCAGGAGAACTTCGAGAAGTTCCTGGATACTGTGGAAGCCGGCCGTGCTGAAGCGAAGAATTGAGAAGGACTGAAAAATGACAGAAGATATGCTTAAAACTGCCGTCCTGTATTCCGCCGAGGCGCCCAACGAAGAGCAGACCCGGAGGTTCAGGGATTTTGTCCGCGGAAAATACGGCAAGGACGTGGACTTCCGCTGGGAAAAGACCGAAGACATGCTGGGCGGAGGCTTCAGGCTCCAGATCGGAAGTGAAGTCTACGACTGGTCCGTAGAGGGCCGCTTCCAGCAGCTGAAGGAAGCCATTCAGAGCGTTTCAAAGAGGAATCAGAACGTAGTTCCCCTCATAAAGGAGACCATACGCTCCTGGACACCGGAGGCCATAGCTCAGGAAGTGGGCGTGGTCACCACCGTGGGAGACGGTATCGCCACGGTCTCGGGCCTGGAGAACGCCACCTTCGGGGAGATACTGATCTTTAAGAACGGCGCCCGAGGCATGGTCCAGGACATCAGGGAGAACGAGGTGGGCTGCATCCTCTTCGATGAGGACGGAGACGTATCCGAGGGCTCACAGGTGAAGAGGACTGCCAAGACCGCCGGCGTTCCCGTGGGAGAAAACTTCCTGGGCCGCGTGGTGGACCCCCTTGGCGTGCCCATCGACGGAAAAGGCGACATCGCGGAGGCCGACTATTATCCCGTGGAAGCTCCGGCTCCCGGCATCATCAGGCGCCAGCCGGTGAACACCCCGCTGGAGACGGGCATCCTGGCCATAGACGCCATGTTCCCCATCGGCCGCGGACAGCGTGAGCTCATAATCGGCGACCGCCAGACGGGCAAGACCGCCATCGCTCTGGACGCCATGATCAACCAGAATGGAAAGGACTGCATCACCATCTACGTGGCCATCGGCCAGAAGACCAGTTCCGTGGTGCAGCTCACCAATACCCTTAAGAAGTACGATGCTTTGAGCCACAGTATCGTGGTGCTGGCCTCTGCCTCCGACAGTGCGCCGCTCCAGTACATCGCACCTTACGCGGGCTGTGCCATGGCCGAGTATTTCATGCACCAGGGCAAAGACGTTCTCATCGTATACGACGACCTTTCCAAGCACGCCGTGGCCTACAGGACCATGAGCCTGCTGCTGGGCCGTTCGCCTGGAAGAGAAGCCTTCCCGGGCGACGTATTCTACCTCCACTCCAGACTTCTGGAGAGGGCTGCCAGAATGGCAGACGAGTACGGCGGCGGATCCATCACGGCCCTGCCCATCGTGGAGACCCAGGCGGGAGACGTCAGCGCATACATACCCACAAACATCATTTCCATCACCGACGGACAGATCTTCCTGGAGAGCGAGCTGTTCTTCTCAGGACAGCGTCCGGCCATCAACGTGGGACTCTCCGTATCCCGTGTAGGAGGAGACGCCCAGACCAAGGCCATGAAGAAGGCCGTGGGAACGCTGAAACTGGATCTGGCCCAGTACAGAGAGATGGAAGTTTTCAGCCAGTTCGCCTCCGACCTGGACGAAGCCACCAGGAAACAGCTGGTCTACGGCCAGGGACTCATGAGGATGCTGAGGCAGCCCCAGTACCATCCCTACAGCCAGCATGAGCAGGTGATCATCCTGGTGTCCTCCATGGCTCACGTCATGCAGGACGTGGACGTGGATGAGGTGGAGGCCTTCATCAAGGGACTTCTGGAGAAGTTCCGGAGAGAATGCCCCGAGATCGGCGATGAGATCGACAGAGAGAAGACCCTGAGCGACGAACTCAGGTCCAGAATAGTTGAAGTTGCGGAAGCCTACGCAAAAGACTTCCTCAGGAGAAGACAGTAAAGGCGGTTCCGGTACCCCATGGCTACCACAAAAGAGATCAAAAACAGAATAAAGAGCGTCCGTGATACCCAGAAGATCACCAACGCCATGTACCTGATCTCCTCCACCAAGGTGACCAAGGCCAAGAGAGAGCTGGAGCTGACCCGCCCCTATTTCGAAATGCTCAAGGAGCAGATGGTCAGCATGATCCACCTGGCGGACGACGTGAAGACGGACTACCTCATCGCCAGACGTCCGGCTGAGGACGGCGACGGAGAGGCCGCGTCGCAGGGCGCCGTGGGCATCATCGTGATCACCGCGGACAAGGGGCTTTGCGGAGCCTACAACCAGAACGTGATCAAGGAGACACAGAGGCTGATACAGGATGAGAGAGCCGGTTCACACAAGCTTTATGTCATAGGCGAGTACGGCAGGCACTGGTTCCTGGGCCACGACAGCGGGATAGATGAAGACTTCGACTTCACCAACATGGAGCCCACTCTGGACAGAGCCCGTGAGATCGGAGACTATGTTATCGAAGATTTCGACGAGGGAAGGATACGGAAGCTGTACATCGTGTACACCACCTTCCAGAACGGACTGACCGGAGGGGCACCCCAGAGCACGGAGCTTTTGCCCTTCTCCAAGGAGGACTACGCGCTGGACAGTGAGGATGAGAAGCAGGTCAGCGAGAACACCGAGTATCTGCCTGACGTGGTCACGGTATTCGACAGCATCGTTCCAAGCTACATCAAGGGCTTCATTTACAGCGCCATGGTGGAGAGCTTTTGCTCCGAGCAGAGTGCCCGCATGACGGCTATGGACGCCGCCAACGAGAACGCGGAGGAGCTTCTCAGCAGCCTCAATCTGGAGTACAATCACGTGCGTCAGGGAGCCATCACCCAGGAGATCACCGAGGTATCGGCAGGCTCCAGAGCTCAGAAAAGAGCAAAAGAGATACAGAAGTCCCGGAACGGCCGGCCCTGAAGAGGGCGGAGCGCGGGGCGCAGATGTTTTGAACCATAAACCTTATTGATTTGAGAGAGGTCATTTGAAATGACAGGCAGGATAGTACAGATATCGGGTTCGGTCATAGACGTAAAATTCCAGGCGGGGAGTCTTCCCGCCATCAACGATGCCCTGACCGTGGAGACGGAAGAGGGAAGACGCGTCATGGAAGTGGCGCAGCACATCGGAAACGAGACGGTGAGGTGCATCATGCTGGCCTCCTCCGACGGCATGCGTAACGGCATGGAGGTGGAGGCTACGGGAGGCAGCATCAGAGTTCCCGTGGGGACTCAGGTGCTGGGCAGGATGTTCAACGTGCTGGGAGACCCCATAGACGAAGGAGAACCCATACCTCAGGATACCCCCAGGTGGGAGATCCACCGCAAAGCCCCCGGCTTCAGCGACCAGTCCCCCTCCGTGGAGATACTGGAGACGGGCATCAAGGTCATCGACCTTCTGGAGCCCTATCCAAAGGGCGGCAAGGTGGGACTTTTCGGAGGAGCAGGCGTCGGCAAGACCGTGCTCATCCAGGAGCTGATCCACAACGTGGCCATGGAGCACAACGGATACTCCATCTTCACCGGCGTAGGCGAGCGTTCCAGGGAAGGAAACGACCTGTGGAAGGAAATGCACGAGGCAGGCGTCATGGACAAGACGGCCATGGTCTTCGGGCAGATGAACGAGGCCCCCGGCGTCAGGATGAGAGT
>JAEEOX010000114.1 GCA_016284485.1 Bacillota bacterium
TAAAAGCCATGGCTGCTTCTCTGTCTCCTGCCAGTTCGTACAGCATCCAGGCTGTCATATAGCCGTCGCATTTCTTAAGCATGTCATTGTGGTCTGCTCCTGCTGCCCTTGCACGGATCTTTTCATAGTCTCCGTCTATGGAGATATATGCGTCCATCAGAGAAGTGAGGGGCGCTGCGCCTTCATTCTTTCCGTCACCGGTGTCGGTTTCTCCCGTGCCTGCAGTCATGAAATATGATGCCTGGATCTTTGACGTATCGTAGATCCAGCCCATGCTTTCAGACAGCCCCGGTTCCACTGCGCTTCCGGTGAAGATGGCTTTGTATTCTTTTCCGTTGTCATATTCAGTAGCTGCGGCCAATGCGCCTGAGCCGCCCTGGGAATAGCCCACGATGCCGATCCTGTCATAATCGATAACGTCCCTCAAAGGATGTGTCTCCACCAGTCCCTTCATTGCTTCAAGAGCTTCAGAGGCGCCCTTGCCGTTTCCGGACTGCTGGTCTTCATTTCCCACCACAACGAAGCCCCAGGATGCCAGTCTTTCAAAGAAGGGCTTGTAGTTTGTAGCCGGGAGCTTGCTGGGATTGACCACGATGATCATAGGCACTTTCTTTCCGTCTGTATTCCTCGGATACCATACGTTGACCACTCCGCCGGTGGCTGTCGGTTCCTCCAGAGTGTAGTTGTCCACGTCAAACTCTCCCTTCTGGGAGTATTTGTATTCGAGTTCCGCATCGGATTTGAAATCTTTATAGTAGTTACCGCCCAAAGCAGGCAACTTTGAATCCAGTATGTTCCTGCCCAGCATCAGTATAAGCGCAAGGGCGACGATGATTATCACCGCAGGTGCGGCCTTTATAAACTTACTCAATTTATCTGTCCTCCTGTTTTATCGCCTATTCTCTCTCAAGGGTGTCGAATTCATCCCTGATAGCCTTGAGGAAAGCAGGGTCGGTAAGTACGTCCTCTGCCGTTGCAACGAAGGCCTTGGCTACGATGAACATCTGCTCATAACCGTAGTCTGAATCTGCTCCTGCGCAGAGCTCCGGAGTGTGGAGAGGCACATCGGGATCTCCCACAACGTCGAACCACTGGTGTATGCAGGGGCATCTGTAGCTTACGTTTCCGATATCAGATGAGCCGTTTGACTTATCTGCGGTCATGTCCTGGGTAACGCCGAACTCGTGAGTATGCTGCACCGCTCTGGCGGACAGCGTCTCATTGGTGTGAAGGTCATCGTAGTAACCTTCGGAGTTGGTGATCTTCAGTTCGCAGCCGGTGGCCAGCGCTCCTGCTCTTGCACAGTTCTTGATCCTCTCGCTGAAGCCCAGGCAATACTTGGAAGTCTCTGCCCTGATATAGAACTCACAGCTGGCGTACTCGGGAACGATGTTGGCCGCTACTCCGCCGTCACGGATAATGCCGTGAACCCTTGCGGTGTCTTCAGTATGCTGACGGAGAGCGTCTATATTATGGAAGGTAAGGAGCACAGCGTTCAGCGCGTTTATGCCTGCTTCAGGAGCCGCTGCTGCGTGAGCTGCCTTTCCAAAGAATTCGAACCTCTGCGAGTCGATGGCCATCATTTTGCCTGATGCCAGATGCTTGCCGTTGGGATGTCCCATGATGGCTACAGCCAGGTCATCATAATAACCGGCGTCCGCCATAGCGCATTTGCCTCCCATGGTCTCCTCTGCGGGAGCGCCGATAACTCTCACCTCGCCGCCATACTCATCTATGGCTTCTCTGAGAGCGATAGCGCAGCAGCATGCAAGGGTGCCTATCATATTATGTCCGCAGGCATGCCCCATGCCGCGAAGTGCATCATATTCAGCAAGATAACCGATCACCGGGCCGGGCTTGCTGCCCTTGTAGCTTGCGATGAATGCAGTAGGCATATCGCAGATGCCGGTCTCGATCTCAAAGCCGTATTTCTTAAGGAGGCCGGTAAGGAGTTCCACAGAATGGAAT
Source organism: Bacillota bacterium (assembly GCA_016284485.1). Classification (GTDB taxonomy): domain Bacteria; phylum Bacillota; class Clostridia; order Peptostreptococcales; family Anaerovoracaceae; genus RUG754. The sequence continues at coordinate 1,969 of JAEEOX010000114.1, forward strand.
TCCTCATTGCCCAGCTCCGGATTTTCATGTATCTCGTGTGAGATCCCGCGGATCTCTTCTCTTATCTCATCAACTCTTTCTGAAATCTGTCTCATGTTTTAGTCCCTCCGGCCTGTCTTCAGATATTTAGTCCTAACA
>JAEEOX010000115.1 GCA_016284485.1 Bacillota bacterium
GCTGAATAGCAAAATCAACTTTTTTGATATTCACTAGTAAGTTTGGGGGCGTACTTACTAGTGTTTTTTAATAATCGCAAAAATAACAGTAAGAAGATCGTGCAGTTTACTAGTGAAAACTCTTTCCTCAAATTTCACTAGTAAGGGATGTCTCAGAAATTACTAGTGTTTTGGCAATAATAACATTTCACTAGTAAGAGGTCGCCATAATTTACTAGTGATTTGGATGTTTTGCGATAATACTAGTAATTCCACTTCGAAAATTACTAGTGAAACCTCAATTTATCTGATTCACTAGTAATCCGACCGCACCGCCTTAGCAAAGACCTACCCGAAGAGGCCGGAGGCGTGTGCCGACTTTAATATATGTTAAACTTAAAGGGTACAAATGCGGAATTTATGATATAATACAGTATACCTACACAAGAGAGAGGTCCTTTATCATGAAGCACATGCCGAGAAAAATATTGATCATCGTACTGATCGTGGCTTTTGCCTTTTGCATCACAGGGTGCGGGGGCAAGAAGGGGGCTCTCCTGGACGAGAAGGTGTCCGGGATGATCGACTGTTTAGTTGCGCAGGATGGAGACGGTGCGTACGCGTATATCTATCCGGAAGACACACTGAAAGACAGCTTTCTCAGCACTGTGGAGGATATCTATGAGTATTTCCCGGTAACACCAGGTTACACAGTGGAGAGGGAGGGGTACAGCTACAAGAAGAGCCTCAACAGCGGAAGTGACATCATAGAGGGTCAGTACAAGGTTGAATTCGACGGAAACGTATTCTATATAATCGCTTCCTGGCGTTCTGACGATAAAGGGAGCGGCTTCACCACATTCTACGCGTTCAACGAAGAAGACTGGGCCAAGGCGAAAGAGGGCGCGAAGAATTGACGCCGCCCCGGATGCCGCAGCAGTCAGTTTGCAGCGCGTACGGACGCAAAAGATTCAGACGGAGGTAACAAGATGCCGTATTATTTTTCCGATTGGACATTGATAATCCTTATACCCGCCATCATCCTGTCCTTCTGGGCACAGACGAAAGTCACTGGTACATATCAGAAGTTTTCACAGGTTCGCTGCTCCAGGGGCTACACCGGGGCTTCAGCCGCCCGCAAAATGCTTAATGCCAACGGTCTTTCAGAGATACCGATCTACGCAGTGAACGGTACTCTCACAGACCACTTCGACCCCAGGAACAATTCCATAAGTCTTTCCACCATGGTGGCGGAACAGCCCTCCATCGCATCGGTGGCTGTGGCTTGCCACGAGTGCGGCCATGCCATGCAGCACAACGAGGGATATGCGCTCCTGAGGCTCAGGGACAATCTGGTTCCTCTCGTGAACATCACCTCCAGATTCAGCTGGCCTGTGGTCATGATCGGTCTGATCATGATGGCGTCCGGAGTGGCTCTCGGAGGTACGCTATTCAACATCGGCGTCATTCTTTTTGGCCTGGTGGTGCTCTTCAACCTGGTGACGCTTCCTGTGGAACTCAACGCTTCCAACCGGGCTCTCAGCCAGATGATAAACCTGGGGATAGTGGATCAGGACGAGCAGGCGGCAGCCAAGCAGGTGCTTTCCGCTGCGGCCATGACCTACGTGGCAGCTCTGGCTGTGGCAGTGGCCAACCTTCTGAGACTGCTGGTGATCAGCAGGTCCAGAAGGGACTGAACGGCGCAAAAAAGTATATTAAGCAATAAAAAACCGCCCTGCAGGGCGGTTTTTGCGTTTTGATCAATAATTCTCGCAGTTCACTTCGAAGTAGCTCTGAGGATGGTTGCAGGTGGGGCAGACCTCGGGTGCCTCGGTGCCGACCACGATGTGTCCGCAGTTTCTGCACTCCCAGACTTTGACTTCACTCTTCTTGAATACTTCCTGAGCCTCAACGTTGTGGAGCAGTGCTCTGTATCTCTCCTCGTGGTGCTTCTCGATGGCGCCTACGAGTCTGAACTTCTCAGCCAGCTCGGGGAAACCTTCCTCCTCGGCTGTTTTGGCGAATCCTTCGTACATGTCGGTCCACTCGTAGTTCTCGCCTTCAGCGGCAGCAGCCAGATTCTCAGCTGTGGAGCCGATGCCTTCCAGCTCCTTGAACCAGAGCTTGGCGTGCTCTTTCTCGTTCTCGGCGGTCTTGAGGAAGAGGGCAGAGATCTGCTCATATCCTTCCTTCTTGGCCTTGGATGCGAAGTAAGTGTACTTGTTTCTTGCCTGAGATTCACCTGCGAAAGCTTCCAGCAGATTCTTCTCGGTCTGAGTTCCTGCATATTTTGACATTTGGTTACCTCCTGTTAAGCAAAAGATCTTACTGAGGGATTATATCACATTTCGCCGATAAAAAACATCGGGAAGTACATTTTTGCATTTGCTTTTGAAGTAAGGGGGCAGTATAATACAGTTTGCGTATTTTTGAAGACACATTTTGAGGAGATAAATAAATGCTTACAGGAAAACAGAGAAGTTATCTGAAGAAGCTGGCCCAGGAACTGGACGCAGGCGTCTTCATCGGCAAGGCCGGTCTTACGGATAACATCATAAAGGAAATGGATAATTACCTTGAAGCCAACGAGCTTCTCAAGGTCAAGATCCAGGAGGGCTCCGAACTGGATCCCAAGGAGACAGCCAACAGCCTGCTGGAGACTCTTAACGCAGAGTTCGTACAGGCCATAGGCAGGAAATTCACTCTCTACAGACAGGCAAAGAAAAAGGAAGACAGGAAGATCATCCTTCCCAGACCAGGCAAATAATGGAAGAAACGAAAGCACTTGCGGAAGAACCCAGAAAGCTGGGCAAAAACGACATAGACATGACCAGCGGGCCTCTTTTGAGCAAGATGCTCAGGTTTGCCATACCTTTGGTGCTGTCGGGGCTTCTCCAGCTTCTGTTCCATGCTGCGGACCTGGTGGTGGTGGGCAGATTCGCCGGCTCCGCATCGCTTGCGGCGGTGGGTGCCGCAGCTTCTCCCGTGAACATGGTGGTCTGCCTCCTGATCGGACTTTCCACCGGAGTCAACGTGGTGGTGGCGAGAGCCGTGGGTGCGGGCCGCGAAAGGGACATCCATGAAGCCATACACACGGCCATACTGGTGGCTCTCATAGGAGGCATCATCCTTGTATTCGTGGGCCTGGCGGTCAGTGAACCGCTTCTCAGATTCACAAAGACTCCCGACGAGATACTGCCTCTGGCCAAAACATATCAGGACATCCTCTTCATCGGCATCCCCATCATGGCGGTGTACAACTTCGGATCCGCCATTTTCAGGGCGAGAGGGGACACTAAGAGACCTCTCATATTTCTGTCGGTGGCCGGCGTGCTGAACGTTGGGCTGAACCTGGTGTTCGTCATAGTGTTCCACCTGGCGGTGGTAGGCGTGGCTCTGGCCACGGTGCTGTCGCAGGTGGTGAGCACCACCCTTATCCTGGTGACCCTGAGCCGCGAAAAGGCTCCCTTCAGGCTGGAACTCAGGAAACTCAGGCTATACAAGTCCAAGCTTATCCCGATACTGAGGATGGGCATTCCCGCCGGCATCCAGGGCATGATGTTCTCGGTGTCCAATCTGGTGGTCCAGTCCTTCATAAACGCCTTCGGCAAGACTGTAATGGCAGCATCCTCTGCCGCATCGAGCCTTGAAGGATTCACCTTCATAGTGATCGATTCATTCGCCCAGTCCTCCGTGTCATTCACATCTCAGAACATGGGCGCAGGCAGATACGACAGGATCAAAAAGATTTTCAGACTGTCGTTGCTCCTGGGGTGCGGCATAGGAGAGGCCTTCGGACTTATCACATATTTCTTCGGTGAGCCTCTTCTCGGCATCTATTCCACCGATCCTGCAGTAATAGAGCAGGGCATGATAAGACTGTTCTGGATGTGCGTGCCCTACGCGGTGTGCGCCTTCATGAACATAGTGCCCGGATCCCTCAGGGGAATGGGTTACTCCATCTTCCCCACGGTGGCCACCATGGTGGGCGCCTGCGTTCTGAGGATACTGTGGCTGGAGACCGTGTGCACCCTTCCTCAGTGCTCCGGAATAGAGTGGGTGTGGGCCGCGTACCTGGTGACCTGGGCCATTACGGGCCTGGCACAGTACGTGTACTACAAGATAGCTTACAAAAAAGTCGTCGCCCAGGCGGCGTAACGTTCAAAACCGGCTTTGGTCGGTTTTTTGCGTTATGAGGCTGGAGTTTTCTGTATGATATCAAAAAACGCAGATCGTACAGTATGGTTGTTCCATGTTTTACTGTATGATCTCAAAAAAACAGATCTGTACAGTAATGACTATCCGTGTCTTACTGTACATTTTTCAAAAAACGAAATGGTACAGTAAACCGGTCCATATATTACTGTACGGTCGCAAAAAACGCAGATCCTACAGTAATCGATTAATTCCCGCGACAAAAATGCCATCAGCGGCCTGTTTTCGGATAAAGCCGGCCCTGAGTCAGGGCCCATGACGGGCGAATAATTTGCGGGTGAAAGGTTTTGCTCCTAAGCATTCGTTATTGTTGAAATCAGCCTGCCGTTGTGGTAAAATCTAACGGAAAGTGTGACGAGCCAAAAGCTCTGGAATCATACGGGAAGGAGACAGCATATGGTACCTAAGTATAGAAGGGTCCTTCTTAAGATCAGCGGGGAAGTCCTCGCAGGAGAGAAGGGATTCGGGATCGACCCGGACGTGACCAGAAACGTCTGTGAACAGATCAAGGAAGTTCACGACATGGGAGTCCAGGTGGCAGTCGTGGTAGGCGGAGGCAATTTCTGGAGAGGAAGATCCTCCGGAGACATGGACAGGGCAACGGCAGACTATATGGGGATGCTGGCCACGGTCATGAACACCATGGCGCTTCAGGATACCATGAGGTCCATAGGCGCTCCCTGCAGGGCAATGACAGCCCTGGAGATCAGGGAGGTGGCTGAGCCTTACGCCAGACTGAGAGCGCTGGCTCACCTTGAGAACGGAGACATAGTGGTTTTCGGAGGAGGAACAGGTTCACCGTTCTTCACCACAGACACCGCAGCCGCACTCAGAGCCTCAGAGATAGGAGCCGACGTCATACTTCTTGCGAAGAATGTCGATGCAGTATATGATTCGGATCCTGATGAGAATCCGGATGCCAAGAAATTCGACCGTCTGTCGCACATGGATCTGGTTGAGAAGAATCTCAAGGTCATGGACCTTACAGCCGCCACTCTGTGCAGCGACAATCACATAAAGATCCACGTTTTCGCTCTCGCCGAAGGCGGCAACATCAAGAAGGCCGTTCTGGGAGAGAAGATCGGAACGATCATTGAATAAGGAGGTTGCCATGGAAACTATAATCAGAAATCTTGAAGAAAAAGGCGAGAAGACCATTTCTGTCCTCAAGGAGGACCTTAATACCGTGAGAGCAGGCAGAGCCAATCCCGCACTGCTGGACAAGGTGATGGTCAACTATTACGGAATGCCCACACCCCTTAAGAACATTGCCAACGTATCCGTTCCCGATCCCAGGACGCTGATGATCAGCCCCTTCGATCCCAAGTCGGTATCAGAGATCGAGCGCGCCATCAACATGGCAAACATCGGCATCAATCCTTCCAACGACGGCAAGGTCATCCGTCTGGTCATCCCTCAGGTCACTGAGGAGAGACGTAAGGAACTGACCAAGACCGTCAAGAAGATGGGTGAGGAGGCCAAGGTGGCTGTCAGAAACGTGAGACGTGACTCCAACGAAAAGCTCAAGAAGATGGAGAAGGATCACGAGATCACAGAGGACGACCTGAAGGACGCTCTGGAGAAGGTCCAGAAAGCCGTTGAGAAGGCTGAGAAAGCCATCGACGAAGCCATTGATCATAAGGAAAAGGAGATCATGGAAGTTTAAGCTTCGGCTTGATCGTTTAATGGCTGCCCTGAGGCGGCCATTAGTTATGAAAGGACTAGACATGGGTGAAAAGAAACCTGTTCCTGTGCACGTAGCCGTCATAATGGACGGAAACGGCAGATGGGCGGAACTCAGGGGTCTCAGCAAGCTTGAGGGACATCACGCAGGCATGGACTCCATGAAGGAGATCATCAAAAAAGCAGACGCCATGGGCGTGAAATATCTTACGGTCTACGCGTTTTCCACCGAGAACTGGAAGATATCCAGAGAAGAGGTGGGAGGCATCTTCGATCTTCTGGTGAAATACATGGCCATCGAGCTAAAGGAAATGAACGAGAAGAACATGAAGGTGAACATCTTCGGTGACTGGCAGCACCGCCTTCCCGAGGACGCCATAGAGGCGGTAAGGGACGCAGTGGTGACCACGAGGAACAATACCGGACTGGTGTTCAACATCTGCCTGAACTACGGTTCCAGAGACGAGATCTTAAGAGCATTCAACAAGCTTCTGAAAGAGGGATGCGAAGAGGTGACGGAAGCGGACATCTCTCGTGCGCTTTATTCCGGGGAGGAGAACGGAAACGTTCCCGACCCCGACCTTATCATAAGGACTTCGGGGGAGGAGAGACTCTCCAACTTCCTGCTGTGGCAGGCTGCATACTCGGAGTTCGCTTTCACGGACACCCTCTGGCCTGACTTCAGGCCTGAGGAGTTCGAGGAGATCATAGACGAGTACAGGACCAGAGAAAGAAGATACGGAGGGAGATAGAGATGAAGACAAGGATCATATCCGCCATCATCATGCTGCCGCTCCTCCTTCTGGTATACTTCGGCGGTATCTGGCTCAAATTAGCATGCATCGCAATTTCATTCATCGGACTCAAGGAATTCTATGACGGGTTCAGAAACGAGGGAGCCCAGCCCTGCTATATAATAGGGTATTGCTCCATTATACTTCTTTACGTGCTCCATTTTGCGGGCATGAGTCTGGAGTATTTTAATGGTGGGGCAGGTCAGTATGCTCCGGGACGGGAGACCCTGGTGTTGCTCTGGGCATTCGTGTCCGTTGCAGCATCCCTGATCTACGGCATGGACGTAGAAAAGAGAAAAAACCTGGACGTGGTAAGCACTCTTACAGGTATATTCTACGTTGTTTTCTTTGTGTATTTCGTGGTACTTATAGATGAGTCAGAATATGCCCACAACTACATTTGGCTCATATTCATAATCGCCTTCGGAACAGATATTTTTGCATATTTCTCGGGGATGCTCCTGGGCAAGCACAAACTCTGCCCCAATCTGAGCCCCAAGAAGACAGTGGAAGGCGCTGTAGGCGGCGTCATAGGTTCAATGGTATTCAGCGTGCTGTTCGGAGTGTTTTTCCTGGCTCAGGGCCATGCGCTCTCCATAAGGTTCATCATCATGGCCTGTATTGGATCAGTGGTTGCCCAGCTGGGCGACCTTACGGCATCTGCCTTCAAGAGAAAAATGGGCATCAAGGATTACGGCAACCTGATACCCGGCCACGGCGGGATCCTGGACAGATTCGATTCGGTGCTTTTCGTGGCGCCGTATCTGTACTTTTACATTGCATTGATACTGCCGCTTTACATATAGGTGCAGCTTATGAAAGACATAGTGATTCTGGGGTCAACGGGTTCCATAGGTACCCAGACTCTGGACGTTGTAAGACATAACAGAGACAGATTCAGAGTGGTGGGGCTCACCTGCAGATCTCATTCAGACCTGATGATGAGCCAGGCCAGGGAGTTCGGCGTTCCCGAAAAGAACTGCTTCGTGACTTCAGGCACTCCTGAGGAGACTGCCGGGAAGCTCATCGAGGCTGCAACGCTTCCCTGCGACCTGGTGGTCAACGCCCTCATGGGAATGAGAGGACTGGAGCCCACCTACCATGCGCTGATGAACGGAACGGACGTGGCCCTGGCCAACAAGGAGACTCTGGTTGCGGGAGGAAGCGTCATAATGGATCTGGTGAAGAAGACCGGGCTTAAGCTCCTTCCCATAGATTCGGAGCACTCGGCTATCTTCCAGTGTCTGGAGGGCAACCGTGACCGCAAGGTCAAAAAGATCCTCCTGACCTGTTCCGGCGGCCCCTTCAGAGGGCGCAAAAGATCCGAGCTTGTGAATGTGACCAGAGAGGATGCTCTCAAGCACCCCAGATGGGACATGGGAGCCAAGATCACCATAGACTCGGCCACTCTCATGAACAAGGGTCTGGAGGTCATCGAGGCCAAGTGGCTCTTCGACGTGGAACCGGAGAACATACAGGTCCTGGTGCATCCTCAGAGCATCGTGCATTCCGGAGTGGAGTTCATGGACAATTCCGTGCTCTGCCAGCTGGGAGTGCCGGACATGAGGATACCAATCAGCCTGGCTCTGGGATACCCGGAGAGGCTGGACAACCCCGACAGGGAACTGGATTTCTTCGGAGAGGGTTCCCACCTGACCTTTGAGAAGCCGGATCTGGAGACATTCAAGTGCCTGAGGCTTGCGTTTTTTGCGGCGGAAAAAGGCGGCTCATCACCGGTGGTGATGAATGCTGCCAATGAGGTGCTGGTCCAGAGATTCCTTGAGGGCAGGGTAGGCTTCCTTGAGATGCAGGACAAACTCTGGGATACGGTCATGAACCACGAGACGGTGAAAGACCTCAGCCTGGATGATATACTTAGGATAGACAAGGAGACCCGCCAGAGGGTCTGAAGAAAAGGACACTACATTAGATGAAAACAGCAATACTCGCCATCTTGATGTTCCTGCTGATGATATTTCCTCATGAACTGGGGCATTTCATCGCAGCCAAGAAATTCGGCGTAAAAGTAAATGAGTTCGCCTTCGGCATGGGCCCCGCCATCTGGAAGAAACAGAAGGGCGAGACACTTTATTCCATAAGGCTCTTCCCCATAGGCGGTTTTTGCGCCATGGAGGGCGAGGACGGACAGAACGAAGACGAAGATGAAGAGGCTCTGCCGGGCGCTGAGACCGAGAAAAAGGATCCGGACGATCCCAGGTCTTTCAACAACAAGAAGCCCTGGCAGAAGATAATTATCCTGGCTGCAGGGTCTCTCATGAACGTGTTCACTGCGTTCATAGTGCTGACCATCATGACCACGGTGCTGGGATTTGCCACCACCACCATAGGATCTGTGACAGCAGGCTCTCCGGCGGACCTGGCCGGCCTTGAGACAGGGGACAAGATAGTCTCCATCGACGACAAGGCGGTTAAAGAGTGGTCCGACGTGGGCAAGTACATCCAGGAGGCGGAGGGCGGAGCCGTCACATTCGGAGTGGAGAGAGACGGAGCTCAGCAGGAGTTCTCCGTATCCCCCCAGTTCGTGGAGCAGGAAAACAGATACATAATAGGCATAACCTACAAGGGAAGCCACAACGTAATCCGGGGCGTAGGCCAGGGATTCGTACAGACCGGCAAAATGTTCGGGATCATGATAGATTCCTTCAGGATGCTTTTCTCGGGAGAGGCAGGCATCAGGGATCTCTCGGGACCGGTGGGCATAGTCCAGATGGTAGGGGAGACATCAAGCATCGGCTGGTGGTACTACATGTTCCTGTTGGCTTTGATCTGCGTGAATCTGGCCATGATAAACATGCTGCCTCTTCCTGCCCTTGACGGAGGCAGGATCATATTCGTCCTCTACGGCTGGATCACCGGAAGACCGGTATCAGCCAAGGTGGAGGGCATAGTCCACACCATAGGCATCATACTGCTTCTGGCGCTGGCCGCGGTGGTCACCATGAGCGACATCGGAAGGATCATAGGATAAAAGATGACAAAAGTTGTTAACATAGGAAAAGTCAAGATAGGCGGAGGCAACCCTGTGGCGCTCCAGACCATGACCAACAGGGACCCTCACGATGAGACTGCGCTTCTCACCCAGATCAGGGAGAACGCCCTTCTTGGGTGCGACATAATCAGGCTCACTGTGCCCGACCACGAGGCGGCGGTGACCTTCGGGAAGGTCAAGAAGGATCTTCTCTCGGAAGGTCTGGACATACCTCTGGTGGCAGACATCCATTTTGACCACAAAATGGCTCTGGAAGCCATCGAGCAGGGGGCGGACAAGATCAGGATCAACCCCGGCAACATCGGAAGCCTTGAAAAGGTGAGAGAGGTGGTCAAAGCCGCCCGCGAGAGGCATGTGCCCATCAGAGTGGGAGTGAACTCCGGATCTCTGGAGAAGGACATAGTCGCAAGATACGGCGGAGTCACAGCAGAAGGCCTGGCAGAGTCCGGTCTCAGGAATCTGAGACTCATCGAGGACATGGGGTATGACGATCTGGTGGTATCCATCAAGTCCTCAGACGTGAAGATGACCTACGACGCTCACATGATCCTCTCGAAGATGACAGATCATCCCATGCACGTGGGAATAACTGAGGCAGGCACCTTAAGGAGAGGGCAGATCAAGTCTGCTGCAGGCATCGGCGCACTTCTTTTGAATGGGATCGGCGATACCATCAGAGTGTCCCTTACTGCGGATCCCACGGAGGAAGTGAGATACGGGCTGGAGCTTCTCAAGGCTCTGGGGCTCAGGAGCTCCGCTGTGGATCTGGTATCATGCCCCACCTGCGGAAGGACCAAGATCGATCTTCAGGGCCTTGCCGAAGAGGTGGAGAGGAGCCTTGGACCCATCGAGAAACGCCTTCAGGCTGAGGGAAAGCCTGGGATCAGGGTGGCAGTCATGGGCTGCGCAGTAAACGGTCCCGGGGAAGCCAGAGAGGCGGATTACGGTGTTGCCGGAGGCAGAGGCGAAGGCCTCATCTTCAAGAAGGGAGTCATTCTGGAAAAACTCCCCGAAGATAAGATAGTTGACGCTCTCATGAAACTCATAATAGGGGATCTGGGTCTCTGACCCGGATGTAACGGTGCGAAATGAGAAAGATAATCGACAGCATGGTTGACTGGGAAAGCATCACAGAAGGCCGTGTCAGCAAAGAAGAATACAGATATGAACCGGGACAGGGAACGTTCCGGAAAGATACGGGGGTCCTGGTGATACCGGTGACCCTTAATTTTGTCATCCCCTACGAGGACCTGCTCATAGTCAAGGAGCAGATCAGGGGCAGGCTCCCCTTCGTTAACGAGGTGAACCTGAGGTTGAACTATGAGAACGTGA
>JAEEOX010000116.1 GCA_016284485.1 Bacillota bacterium
TGGAGGATCCCGACAGACCCTTCGTGGCCATCATGGGCGGAGCCAAGGTAGGGGACAAGATCCCGGTCATCAGGAACCTTCTCAAAAAGGTGGATTATCTGCTTATCGGCGGCGGAATGACCTATACGTTCTACAAAGCTCAGGGCCTGGAGACAGGCAAGTCCATCATCGATGAAGAGAACGTCGAACTGGCAGGGAAGCTCCTTGAAGAGGCCGAACTTCTGGGCGTGAAGCTGATGCTTCCTCTGGACTCCGTCTGCGCGAAGGAATTCTCCAATGATTCCGAGACGGGTATCTTCAGGGCGGAAAACATGCCGGCGGACATGATGGGCCTTGACATCGGACCCGAGACGGTGGAAGCTTACCGCCAGGTGATCGCCAATGCGGCCACCATCGTGTGGAACGGACCCCTCGGAGTATTCGAGATGGAAAACTTCGCAGAAGGAACCAGGAAGATCGCTGAGGCTCTAGCAGAGTCCAAGGCAGTCACGGTCATCGGAGGCGGAGATTCCGCAGCTGCAGTTGAGAAATTCGGCCTTGCCGACAAGATGACACACATCTCCACAGGCGGCGGCGCATCTCTGGAGTTCCTTGAGGGCAAGGTCCTTCCCGGAGTTGCCGTAATAGAAGACAAATAGTATCTTTTGCGCAAAACATCTGCGCGGGAGATCTCAGAATAGCTAATACAAGAATAGGAGTAAAAACATGATCACAGTTGCAATCAACGGATTCGGAAGGATCGGCAGACTGGCATTCAGAAAGGTGTTTGACGACAACGATATCAAGGTAGTGGCCATCAATGACCTGACAGAGCCCAAGATGCTGGCGCATCTTCTCAAATACGACTCAGTACAGGGCAGATATAACGGACATGTTGTGACATGGGACGACGAGTCCATCACAGTGGACGATTACAGGATCCCCGTGTTCAAGGAGCCCGATGCATCCAAGCTTCCCTGGAAGGACCTGGACGTTGACGTAGTACTGGAGTGCACAGGATTCTACACATCCAAGGCCAAATCCCAGGCTCACATCGATGCAGGCGCCAAGAAGGTACTGATCTCCGCTCCCGCAGGAAGCGACCTCAAGACCATCGTCTACGGCGTTAACCACGAGACCCTTACAAAGGACGACAACATCGTTTCCGGAGCATCCTGCACCACGAACTGCCTGGCTCCCATGGCCAAGGCACTCAACGAGTACAGAGAACTTCGTACGGGATTCATGACCACCATCCACGCCTATACAGGCGACCAGATGATCCTGGACGGTCCCCACAGAAAGGGCGACCTGAGAAGGGCAAGAGCAGGCGCCATCAACATCGTGCCCAACTCCACAGGAGCAGCCAAGGCCATCGGTCTGGTAATTCCCGAGCTGGACGGCAAGCTGATCGGTTCCGCTCAGAGAGTTCCCGTACCCTCGGGATCCATCACCATCCTGGACGCCACTCTGAAGGATATGACTGACACAGTATCCGTGGAAGGCATCAATGCCATCATGAAGGCGAAGGCCAACGAGTCCTTCGGATATACAGAAGAAGAACTGGTCTCCACCGACATCATCGGAATGGAGTACGGCTCGCTCTTCGACGCCACCCAGACTCTGGCGCAGCAGTGCGGAACGCACATCTTCGAGGTCAGGATAGTTGCATGGTATGACAACGAAATGAGCTATACCTGCCAGCTTATCAGGACTCTCAAGTATCTCAAGCAGTTCTGCGACTGATAAGAAATTACATTTTCTCCGGCAGCAGGTCTGCCGGAGACGTTTTGGTTTTTGGAAAGGAGGATCCCAATGAGGATACCGCTTATTGCAGGCAACTGGAAAATGTTCAAGGACGTGAATGAGGCGAAGGAGTTCTGTGTCAGGTTCCGCGAGCTTTACAAGGATACAGACATAAGGGCGCTCCTTCTGGTTCCTTTCACTTCCATCGAGACCGTAAAGAGAAATACGGAAGGCACGAATATTTCCGTAGGTGCCCAGAACGTATATTTTGAGAGGGAAGGGGCGTACACCGGTGAGATCTCCGCTCCCATGCTCAAGGCGCTGGGCGTGGAGTACTGCATCGTGGGACACTCCGAGAGAAGAGGATATTTCGGCGAGACCGATGAGACCGTGAACCTGAAGGCAAAGGCCCTCCTTGAGGAAGGAATCCTGCCGGTGATCTGCGTAGGCGAATCTCTGGAGATAAGAGAGGCCGACGGACAGAACGATCACGTGAGGAACCAGATCAGGGCCGATTTCAGCGGGATCTCTGCTGAGGACGCCATGAAGTGTGTTGTTGCCTACGAACCCATCTGGGCCATAGGCACAGGTCGCACAGCCACTCCCGAACAGGCAGGGGAGATGTGCAGCCTTATCAGAGAGGAGCTCATCTCCATGTACGGCGAGGACGCTGCGGATGAGATCATCATCCAGTACGGCGGATCCGTGAAGCCTGAAAACATCACCGATATCATGAACATGCCCGAGATCGACGGTGCTCTGGTAGGCGGAGCATCCCTTGATCCCGTCAAATTCATGGATATCATCAACTTTTAAGCAAAAAATTTCAAACAGAGCAAAACTTTGTATTGATTTATGCGCTTTATCGTAATAAACTAAATAAGTTAAATATTTAGGAGGTTTCACATATGAAAATTTTTCTGATGATACTGCTCGCACTTTGCAGCATCATTCTTATCGTCAGTGTTCTCCTGCAGTCCGGTTCCACAGCAGGTCTTTCCGGATCCATCGCAGGCGGAGCTGAACAGCTTCTCGGTAAGAAAAAGAGCAAGGGTTACGAGGCGATCCTTGAGAAGGTGACCACAGTCGGTGCCATCCTTTTCATTCTTCTGTCTCTTGTTATCGTTACTCTGTTTGAATAATAGGAGGTATTAATTATTATGACTCAGTTTTTCCCTGTCATTGCGGCAGCGATCGGTCTTGTTGTGGCTTTTTGTCTGGCTGCATGGATCAGAAAAGCGCCCACAGGAACAGACAGAATGACCGAGATCTCCGGATTCATCAGAGAGGGTGCATTCGCCTTCCTTAAGAGAGAATACAGAACGATGATCGTAGTTATCGTGGCTCTCTTCATCATCATCGGCTTATGCATCA
>JAEEOX010000117.1 GCA_016284485.1 Bacillota bacterium
GGAGTGCTGCACTATCCGCCTACCAACGACATGCATCAGCCATCGCTCTTCACACAGCTCATGGAAAAGTATGGGGTGAAGACCTGCGTATACGGACACCTGCACAAGCAGGAGAATTTCAAAAGGGGCATCAAGGGTGTCCTAAACGGCGTTGAATACAGGCTGGTGAGCTACGACTACGTGGAAGGTCAGCCGGTCAGGATAATTTAGGAGGAACTGAAATGAAAGTTTTGATAGTGGTAACAGATTCCCTGGGCGTGGGAGCCATGCCGGACGCGGCTGATTACGGCGACTACGACGTAGATACTTTCGGACACATCTGGAAGTTCAACGGCGGACTGGAGATCCCCAACATGCTGAAACTGGGCTGGGGAAACATAGAGGGTATTCTGGACGGTCAGCTCAGGGTGGACGAACCCATCGGATCCTTCGGCAGGATGGCCGAGGCCTCCAAGGGCAAGGACACCACCACCGGACACTGGGAGATCGCGGGACTTAAGACAGAGGTTCCCTTCAAGACCTATCCCAACGGATTCCCCAGAGAGTTCATGGACAAGTATGAAGAGGCCATAGGTATCCAGTGCCTCGGAAACTGCACTGCATCCGGCACACAGATCATCGAGGACTTCGGAGAGGAGCACGAGGCCACAGGCAAACCCATCGTTTACACCTCCGCCGACTCTGTGTTCCAGATTGCTGTCAACGTGCAGAAGTTCGGACTGGACACCCTCTACAGATACTGCGAGATAGCCCGTGAGATGCTGGTGGGCGAGTTCGCCTGCGGACGTGTCATCGCCAGACCCTACATCATAAATGAGAACGGTGAGAGGGAGAGGACCTCCGACAGGAGAGACTACTCGGTGACACCTTTTGCGGAGACCATCCTGAACAAGGTGGAGAACGCCGGGCTTACGGTATATGCCGTAGGCAAGATCAGCGACATCTTCAACGGCTGGGGCGTGACTGAAGCGGTCCACAACAAGGATGACATGAACGGAGTGGACAACACACTGGAAGCCCTGGACAAGGACTTCGACGGTTTCATCTTCACCAATCTGGTGGACTTCGACTCCCAGTACGGCCACAGGCGCGATCCCAAGGGATACGGCGAGAACATCGAGAGATTCGACAGAAGGATCCCGGAGATCATTGAGCACATGGGAGATGATGACATCCTGTTCATCACCGCAGATCACGGAAACGATCCGACATACACGGGGACGGATCATACCAGAGAATACGTTCCCCTCATATCCTACGGCAAGAACGTGAAGGCAGGTGTTGATCTGGGGACCAGAGCCAGCTTCGCAGACCTGGGAGCAACGGTATGTGACCTTCTCGGGGCAGAGCAGACTGGCTTCGGAACTTCTTTCAAAGAGGAGATACTCAAATGACTTACAACATGAACGACCTGATCATCAAAAAGAGAGACGGCAAGTCTCTCACAGTGGATGAGATCAACTGGATCATAGACGGCACGGTAAAGGGGACCATCCCTGATTATCAGCTGTCGGCCCTTCTCATGGCCATCTATTTTCAGGGTCTGGACAGAGAGGAGACCTATGCGCTGACAGCTGCCATGAGATATTCCGGAGACACCGTGGATCTCAGTTCCATAAGTGGCATCAAGGTGGACAAGCACTCCACTGGCGGAGTGGGGGACAAGACCACACTGGTGGTGGGTCCTCTGGCATCTGCCTGCGGCGTTCCCATAGCAAAGATGTCCGGAAGGGGTCTGGGCTTCACCGGAGGTACCGTGGACAAGATGGAATCCATACCCGGATTCAGGGTGGAACTTGAGCCTGAAGAATTCCTGGCTCAGGTGAGAGACATAGGCATGGCCGTCATCGGCCAGAGCGGCCACATAGATCCCGCGGACAAGAAACTCTACGCTCTCCGCGACGTAACGGGAACGGTGAAGAACTTCGGCCTCATCGCCTCATCCATCATGAGCAAAAAACTTGCGGCCGGCTCTGACGCCATCGTCCTGGACGTAAAATGCGGTGAGGGCGCCTTTATGGAGGACCTGGAGGACGCAGTGACCCTGGCTGACCTCATGGTGGACATCGGTTATGATGCGGGACGCAGGACAGTGGCGTGCATCACGGACATGAACCAGCCTCTTGGAAAGGCTGTCGGCAACTCCCTGGAAGTCATGGAGGCCATAGATACACTTTACGGAAGAGGACCTGAGGACATCACAGAACTTTCGGTGAAACTGGCAGGCATCATGATCTACCTGGGCGGCAAGGCTGAGACCCCGGAAGAAGGTCAGGAACTGGCCCATCAGGCGCTGACCAGCCGCACGGGACTTACCCAGATGAGGATGTTCATCGAGGCCCAGGGAGGAAACGGCGATATCATCTATGACTACAGCATGTTCCCCCAGGCCAGACACACTCTGGAACTGAGATCGCCTTACTCAGGCTATGTCTCCAAGATCAACGCAAGGCAGATCGGCATCGCCTCCCAGCATCTGGGAGCAGGCAGAGCCTCCAAGGAAGACGTGATCGACCTTGCCGCAGGCATCGTCCTCAACAAGAAG
>JAEEOX010000118.1 GCA_016284485.1 Bacillota bacterium
GAAAACCAAAAGACCAGGTCGTTGACCTGGTCTTTTGATTTTCGTGGTTGCGGGGACAGGATTTGAACCTGCGACCTCCGGGTTATGAGCCCGACGAGCTACCAATTGCTCTACCCCGCGATATCAAATTGTGACAGACTATGCTGGTGCCGGAGACCGGGGTCGAACCGGTACGATCGGTAAGGATCGCGGGATTTTAAGTCCCGTGCGTCTGCCAATTCCGCCACTCCGGCAGGATATGCATGCCGTGCCATCTGGCAAAAATTTCCGCAAACTGCGATGTGCAGTCTGCGGAAAAAATGGCTCCGGGGGTGAGACTCGAACTCACAACCTTGCGGTTAACAGCCGCCTGCTCCGCCATTGAGCTACTCCGGAATAATGTCGCCTCGTTCGGCGACAAATGGTATTATATACAAGACCATCGTCCATGTCAAGGGTTTTTTTATTCAAAAACCCCTTTTGTTACAGCAGAAACTGTTTTGCGATCTCATCTATGATTCTGACGTCGAAAGGTTTGCTTTTCGTTTCGAACGTAGCAATGAAATTCTTTCCCGGCAGATAGCCGTTCTTCTCGTACGCGTGGATCTTGGCGATGTTCTCCTCCGCATAGTCCGGATCATCCATCATCCCAAAATGCTCGTGCTTGAACTCCTTCCGCAGCCTCACATTAAGCAGCGAAAAATCCGTATACACCACGCCCCATCCTTTCAGAAATATCGGTTTCTCATACAGCATCGGGATGTCAAGTGTTTCATATTTGTTGACTATTGCGATCTCCGACTTGGACCTGACCCTTAGCCCGCTTTCCGTGTAGAACTCCGGGGCTCCATCCATGAAACCCGGCCCTTCATATTGCTGCGCCAGCCACTGCCTGACGAACTCGTCATCCGGGATCATGATGGGCGTGACCAGTGATCGGCGTGCAGCCGGCAGTTTGTCAAAGACGTCCTCAGCGATACCATGTTCGTAAACATTCATCATAGCTTCCAGACGCTTCAATTCTATTTTCGCGCGCTTCATGGTCAGCTCATCATAATCTCGCTGGGCAAGAAGTCTCGCAGTCTCTAAATTGTTTTTAGGTATCATGTACAGTTTACCGCCTTCTCCGACTGTGAAATACTGGATTTTTCCATGGCTCGCACCGATTCTCATCCGCTGTCCCGGCTTATCCGGCAATTCCGACTCCGCATCGGATATGTACTTTCTCAAAATGTCAGCTCTATGCCGCATATTATTAAGTGATAATCTCATCTTCCCTCCCCTTTACTAGTGAATTCTCTGAATCTTATTTTCACTAGTAATATTTATGTGCCAATTACTAGCGTTTTTTCATTTGGACTATTTCACTAGTAATTATTTTCAATGGCTTACTATTAAATTGTTAAGTTTTCAGATTCACTAGTAATGACGCTGCCAATTATTACTAGTGTTTTTGCGAAATCAGCATCTTACTAGTAAAGAGCCCCTTTTCATTACTAGTGTTTTTTGATATTTAACTTTTCACTAGTAATATCTCTTCAAAATTTACTAGTAAAAAAGCGGTTCAGCACTTTTACTAGTAAACTGATGCAACCATCATGTTTTGTTATCTTATATCAGCATCCGATACTGCGCAATATGCCGAAATCGTATACGATCCATGTGCAAAAAACCAGCCCCACCCACGCAAAAAGACCCGCCTCAGCGGGTCTTTGACGATCAGTTCATTTTATTTGGTTTAGCGATGCCTGCATTTCTCTGCATCTGATTCCGCATCTGTTCACGGTCGGCTTCTGCGTTCTCCGCCACGATCTTGAGTTTGGTCTCATATTTCCGGACTTTTTCCTCGTTCCCGAGGAATCTGTACAGTTTGACCAGCTCTTCCATGGCGTCTTTGTTGGAGGGGCTCAGTTTCAGTACCTCGAGATAACATTTGACTGCCTCTTCGGATGCGGCGGCGACCACCTCATCTTTTGAGGGGTCAGCGCCGGGCTCGGCTTTGAGGAGTTCGTCCCTGCTCTGCTGGGCCAGTTCTCTGTAGGCGGTCCCCAGGTAGAACCAGAGGGGCCACCAGCTTTTGAACTCAGTCTCAGTGTAGGGTCTGAGTTTTCTGATGCCGTCTTCGAATTTGCCGGAGAGGATCATGTTGTATCCTTCCTCTATCTTGACGGGTTCCTCCAGCTGTTCCAGTCTCTGGCGGATCTCCTTCACGGAGTCGTCCACGCTGCGTTTTGCCTTGTCTGACAGTTTCTCATATGCATCGCCCCGGCTGAGCTTCACGTAGGTCTCCCATGTTAGTTTGGCCTTGACGTAAAGTCCCATGTTGAGGTAGGCGTACCCCAGGTAGTAGTAGGCGTCTGCCATGTCGGGATCCTTGATGGTAGCCACCTCGAAAGCCTCGAGAGACTCGGCCTTGTAGCGGCCTGCCTTGTCCTCGGTCTCTGAGGAATAGCGGACGCCGGAAGTCAGGTCCTGCTCGTCGCTCAAAAGTTTTTCGTAGCAGTCCTTCAGTCCTCTTCCGTAGCAGTAGTAGGCCTTGGCGTTGTCCGGGTCCACCAGGATGGCTGCCCTGAAATCTATGACTGATTCTTCGAAGCCTCCCTTTTCTGCCCTGTCCATGCCCTGGGCCAGAAGCCCGTCGCTGAATCTTTTGTCGAAGTTCTTAAGGATGTACTGTACGTAGTTGTCCCTGTACTTGAAGTTCGGGTCGCAGCCGATGACGAAGGCCATGTTCAGCGCGATCTTGAGCACGGTGAGTCCGGTCATCTCAGTTCTTCTGATGGGTACCGGCACGTCTTTCAAAATATCATAGACCCCTGCCTTTTTAAGGTAGTCCTCGCTGAGCTCGTCGAAGAGGAAGTCCTTCAGGTAGTCCGTAAGCAGTTCTCCTATTCTGTCTGTTCTGTTCAGATCCATTATCTTTTGATCTCCCAACCTTTTTTGTTGAATCTATTGTAGTTGATGTCGTCCATGGCGCCTCTCAGGTCCATGTCCAGTGTCTTCATGGCTTCTTCCGCGCCGTTCTCCAGTTCGCCTCTCTTCTCCAGTTCCCTGGCGTAGGCGTAAAGTATACGGTACTGGTCTTCCTTCCTGCGCTCCCTGTTCTGGTAGCCTCCGTCATAATAGAATTCTGCAAGACCCTTGTAGAACTTGAACGGGGTCGTCTCAGACATGAAGAAGTTCAGAGTGTTGGTGAAGCCGCCTCTGTTATAGTAGGTGTCCAGCATTCTGTCGATCTCCTTGAGGAGCACCAGATCTTCTGCGCTCATGTCTCTGGTGGACACCACCTCGTAGGGGGCGTGGTCTCTGTAGACTATGCCGTACTTCGCAGCCTCCTCTTCCATGACCGTACCCTTGAGGACCTTGAGGAAACCCATCTGGAAGGCGTCTGCCTTGAGAGCGTATGCCTTGTCGAAGCCCCTCTCGAATGTCTCCATGGTCTCCAGGGGAAGACCTGCTATGAGATCGATGTGTACGTGGCAGTTGCCGCCCTCAATGAGGCGTCCGGTGTTGTAGAGAACCGGATATACGTTCTCAGAGCGGTGGCAGGCTCTGAGGGTATCGGGGTTCATGGACTGGATGCCTATCTCGAACTGAAAAAGGCCCTTTCTGGCGGTTTTTATCAGTTTTATGGTCTGGTCATCAAGAAGGTCTCCGCAGAGCTCAAAATGGAAATTAGTGACTCTGTTGTCGTTTCCTATAATGTACCTTAATATCCTGTACGCTCTCTCCTTGTCGTAGTTGAAGGTGCGGTCTATGAACTTCACCTGCATCAGGTCTTTGAACAGGAAGTATCTCAGTTCCTGCTCCACTCTGGAGATGTCCAGCGCCCTGACTGTCTTGTCGATGGATGACAGGCAGTAGGAGCATCTGAAGGGGCATCCGCGGCTGGACTCGTAGTAGACCACCTTGTCCTTTTCAGGCTCCAGCACTGAGTACGGGAACGGGATGGTGTTGAAATCCAGAGGCTCGATCACGTCGTTTACGAATATCATTCCTCTGGAACGGTATGTCAGGCCGGGCACGGTGCTGAGTTCTTCCTCGAAGGAGAGCTCCGGGCTCAGTTTTTTGCCTGTCAGGATCTGGATCAGTCTGAAGAAGGGATACTCCCCCTCCCCGGAGATCAAAAAATCCGCCCAGGGGTTGGTCTCCATGAAATCAACTGCGTCGAAGCTGACCTCCGGTCCTCCGATTATGATCTTAAGCCCGGGCTTGGCCTTTCTGAGGTCCGAGCAGAGTTTCACCGTCTCCTCGATGTTCCACAAGTAGCAGGAAAAGCAAACTATATCATAGTTTGCTCTCACGATCTCGTTGAATATGTAGTTCAGGTCATTGTTGATGCTGAACTCTCTCATGTCACATTCCACGTCCTCGTTGACGATCACCGTGTAGAGATAGCGGATCGCCAGGTTGGAATGGACGTACTGGGAATTCAGGGTGCTTAGCAGGATCTTCATAATCTGCGGAACCTTTCGTCTTTGATCAGTTCTGTATCTGCCATGGCCCTGTTCAGGGCGGCTATCATCCTGTCGTTGTCCCTGGGAAGGTCGCCCTTCAGGGACACGTAGTTGGAAGCGTGATTGGATCTGAACACGCAGGGTTTCTCGGGTCTCGCGTAATCCAGCATGATGGCTGCTTCCTTCAGGACTTCTTCGGCGGTCAGGAGTTTGAACTCTCCTGACTGATATTTCTCAAGGAGCGGCGCAGGATACTCCAGCATGAGAGTCAGGAAACTGACGTAGGAAGCGTTCATTTCAGCGATCATCTTTCCGGACTCCACCGCATGTTCCTCCATGAGCTCCGGTCCGCCAAGACCAGATATAAATGTGACCGAAGTCCTGATGCCGTTGCGCTCAAGCTTCTGAACGCCGTCGATGATCTGCTGCCTGGTCTCGCCCTTGTTCATCATCTCAAGAACTTTTTCAGAGCCCGACTCCGCGCCGAGATAGATCATGGTGAGGCCGTGCTCCCTGAGTTCCTGAAGTTCCTCGTCGGTCTTCCTGAGAGCGTCCGTGGCCCTGCCGTAGGATGTGACCCTCTCGATCTCCGGGAAGAGTTCCCTGATCTTATCCAGCACCGTCAGAAGCTTGTTGTTCGACAGGCACAAAGCATCCCCGTCGCAGAGAAAGATCCTCCCGATCCTCCTGTAATGGGCTCTTGCCCACTCCAGATCCTCCAGAACGTCCTCCATGGGTCTCAGTCTGAATTTTTTGCGTTTGTACATGCTGCAGAACTCGCACTTGTTGTGTGAGCATCCCACGGTGACCTGCAGAAGCAGGCTGTAGGCCTCACTGGGCGGTCTGTAAATGTCTCCGATGTATCTCATCTAAGTATTCCCTGCGCAAAAGATCCCCTTCCGGACATCCTGCCCTTTCAGGGATCTCCTTGTTATTATTACATTCTCTCGGGTGCTTCCATTCCCAGAAGCTTCAGGCCGTTTTTGATGGCTGTCTTGGCCGCGGAGGTCAGGGCCAGCTTGGCCTTTCTCTCCTCCTTGTTATCGGTCAGGATATGCTCATCATGATAGAACTTGTTGAAGGCCTGAGCCATGTCCACTATGTGTCTGGTGAGGATGGAAGGCTCGTACTTGGTTCCCGCCTCGATGATCACGTCTGTGAGCGCGTAGATCTCCTTGACCAGTGTGTAGGCAGAACCCTCTTTCAGGTACTGGGGATCGAAGCCTGTCAGGTCGTTGGCATCCTCTCCGGCGTTGCGGAGAACTGATGCGCATCTGGCGTAGGTGTACTGAACGTAGGGACCGGTCTCGCCGTTGAAGTCCAGGACCTGCTTCCAGTTGAACACATAGTCCTTGATCCTGTTGTTGGAAAGCTCGTTGAATACCACGGCTCCAACGCCTACCTGCTTCGCGATCTCTTCGATGTTGTCTGTGGCTACGCCCTTTTCCCTGATGATGTCCCTGGTCTCGTCGATGGCGCGGTTCAGCACGTCTTCAAGGAAGACCACTCGGCCTTCTCTTGTGGACATGGTGCCCTCTTCGAGGCTGACAAGTCCGAAGGGAACGTGGACGATGTCCTTGGACCATTCATAGCCCATGAGTTCCAGGATCTTTTTGAGTTGCTGGAAGTGCAGGTTCTGCTGGGAAGCCACCACGTAGATGTTCTTGTAGAAATCGTATGTGGCCTTGCGGTATTTTGCGCAGGCAAGGTCACGGGTGATGTACAGAGTGGATCCGTCGGATTTGAGGATGGGAGCCGGTGTAAGTCCGTAGGGCTCCAGATCCACGATCTCAGCGCCCTGGGATTCCTTGAGCAGGTTCTTTTCCTTAAGTTCCTCCACCACTGCGGGCATCTTGTCGGAATAGAAGGATTCTCCGGCGTAGGAGTCGTACTCTATGCCCAGAAGTTTATATACCCTGTTGAATTCCTTCAGAGACTCGTCTCTGAACCACTGCCACAGTCTGGTCTCCTCTTCTTCGCCGTGCTCCAGCCTTGCGAAGGTCTCTCTTGCCTCATCGTTCAATGAGGGATCCTTCTCCGCTTCTACGTGGAACTTGGTGTAGTAGGAAAGCAGGGTCGGAATGGGATTGTTCCTTACATCCTCCTCGTTTCCCCAGTGACGGAAGGCCACGATCATCTTGCCGAACTGTGTGCCGTAGTCGCCCAGATGGTTGATCCTGATGACGTGGAAGCCCATGGCCTGATGGATCAGGTTGATGGAGTTTCCGATGACGGTGGATCTGATATGACCGATGTGGAAAGGCTTGGCGATGTTGGGAGATGAGAACTCCACGATCTCGGGTCTGCCCTGTCCCACGTTGGACTTGCCGTAATCATCACCCTTTGCCATGGCTTCTTCCACCACTTCACTGATGAAGGGCTCCTTGGCTATGAACATGTTTACGTAGGCGTTGACCTGCTCCACCTTCTCGAACATGGGGTTTCCCGCAAGGCCGTCGGCAATGCCCTTCGCGATGAGGGGCGGAGCCTTTCTCAGGACCTTGGCCAGTCTGAAGCAGGGGAAGGAATAATCTCCCATCTCGCTGTTCTGGGGAACTTCGATCATTCCCGCGATCTCTTCGACTGTAAGGTCAGCCACCTGTTCCTTCAGGAGCTTGGCCAGTTCTTCTTTCACATTAATCATATCTTTTCTCCTATAAGCTCTGTTATATTGTTTTCGTTATATACCCTGATCCCCAGGGCTCTCAGTCTCTCTCCGAAGACTCCGTCCCTTTCGACCAGTGGTCCCGTAAAGGTCCCGTCGTGGATGGTCCCGTAGCCGCAGGAGGGGCTGTTCGCCTTGAGGATGGCACCCTCTATATCTTCCAGGGCATATCGTCGCAAAACACTTTCTTCGGTGAGTCTTGCCCCTTCCAGGAATTCACGGGTCACGTCCTCGCCCAGTTTATTTATCACCCTGTTGTCAAGGCGCTCACAGGGCGTTCTCGGGACGCTGAGCCCGCCTGCCACCTCGGGACAGACCGGACAGTACTCCTTGTCCTCAAGGAATCTGCACACTGCTTCCGAATAGTTGTTTCCTCCGGAATACTTCACGTTTTCGCCCAAAAGGCAGGCGCTTACGATGTACATTCTCCTACTCCCTGAACTTGACTACGGTCACTCCGTCTCCGCCTTCGTTGTAATTGCCCTTTCTGAAGGAAGCCACCGTCGGCATGGTCCTGAACAGATTTCTCAGTCCGTTCTGAAGTATGCCCTGGCCTCTTCCGTGAATGACTGTGACCTCTTTCAGTCCCGCCACATAGGCGTCGTCCAGATACTTAGCCACGTCCTCCACCGCATCGTCAAGGTTCTTTCCTATGACGTTGACGGATGCCGAGACCTGCATGGCCTTGGTCCTGTATATGCCCGAAGTGCCTCCGCCTGAGCCCGTCCGCCTCTCATAGATGCTCTTCTTTGGTACGTTGACGCCTTTGGGGCCTCCCTGCACAAGCATCAGTTCATCAGGCTTCACCCTCATCTTCATGGGGCCTGCCTGTACAAGGATGGGACCGTCTCCCGACGGTATCTCCAGCACTTCTGCTATCTCTCCCACGGAAACCAGCTTGACCCGGTCTCCGGGCTTGAGTTCGTTTACCGAAACGGGATTATTGTTAACTTCTTTTATCTCCACAGAGGAGTACTTGTTCCTGACGTCCTTAAGCTTCTTCCTGCCGGAATCCAGCTTCTTGTTCCGCTCTCCCAGGCTCTCCTCTTTGGCCAGTTCCCTGAGTTCCTCCCTTACCTCGTCCACGGTGCGGTTGGCGTCGTCAACGATGTCTCTGGCCTTCTGTCTGGCCTTCTCAAGCACCTCGTTTTCATGCTTGTCCAGAAGCTCAAGCCTTCTTGCGATCTTCGCTTCCTTCTCCTGGATCTCCTTCAGGGTCCTCTCGGCTTCCGCCCTTTCGTTCTCCGCGGTCTTCCTGTCGTTCTCTATCTTGGACAGCACGTCCTCGAACTCCAGGTCTCCCCTCTCGATGAGCCTGTCCTCCCGGTCGATGCTCTTCTGATCAAGGCCCAGCTTCCTGGATATCTCAAAAGCGTTTGACTTGCCGGGGGTGCCGATGATGAGTCTGTATGTGGGACTCAGGGTCTCCACGTCGAACTCCATGGAGGCGTTCTGCACGCCCTCCCTGTCTATGGCGAATTTTTTGAGCTCGTTATAGTGGGTGGTGGCGGCCACGTCCGCACCCTTTTCCATGAGGGATTCCAGGATGGATATGGCCAGAGCTGCTCCCTCGGTGGGATCCGTTCCTGCGCCCAGCTCGTCCAGAAGGACCAGTGAGCCCAGGCCCGCTTTGTCCAGGAATTCCACTGTGTTTCTCATGTGAGATGAGAAAGTGGATAAGCTCTGCTCTATGGACTGTTCGTCGCCGATGTCGCAGAAAATATCTCTGTACACCGGCACCCTGCTCTCCGAGGATGCAGGTATGTGAAGTCCGGTCAGCGCCATCATGGAAAGCAGTCCCATGGTCTTAAGGGTCACCGTTTTTCCGCCCGTATTAGGCCCTGTGACCACCAAAGTGGTGAAATCCCTGCCCAGCCTTACATTGATGGGAACCACCTTCTTACGGTCAATTAAGGGGTGTCTCGCCTGTCTCAGATCAAGGAATCCATCCTCATCTATCTTTGGTTCCTCTGCCTTCATTTTGGAGGACAGTTTACCCTTGGCGAAGATCACATCCAGATCCGTAAGAATGGTCTGATTATTGTTGAGTTCCTTGAAGTGCTCGGCCACAGCACCTGAGAGTTCCATGAGGATCCTCTCGATCTCTGCCTTCTCCCTGAGCTCCAGTTCTCTCAGGCGGTTGTTGGCTTCCACCACCGCCTGTGGCTCTATGAAAAGCGTGGAACCCGATCCCGACTGATCGTGTACGATCCCGGGTACCTTGCCTCTGTGCTCCGCCTTGACGGGTACCACGTATCTGCCGTCACGAACGGTGATTATGGCGTCCTGCAGGTAAGGCTGGTTCGTCTTGGAGAAAACTACGGAGTTCAGTTTGGCTCTTATCTGTTCGTTCTCCCTGAGTATGTCCCTTCTGATCCTGGCCAGTTCAGGTGATGCGGAGTCGGCCATCTCATCCTCTGAAAGGATCGAACGGTCTATCCTGTCCCTGAGAGACGGGAAGGTCTCCAGGACTTCCGCTCTTCCTGAGATGGACGGAAGTTCCGGCAGATCCTTTCCGAGAAAGTTCCTGCAGTCCTCTGTTATCTTCATGTTCCTCAGGATCATCAGGAGCTCTTTCATGGTCAGAGACCCGCCTTTTCTGGCGCGGAGCAGCAGCGGCTTCGTATCGTACAGTCCGCCCAGAGGGAGCGGGCCCTTCCTTACGATAACTTCCGCCGCTTCCGAAGTCTCCTCCAGGAGATCTCTTATTTCTCTTGGATCGGTCCGGGGGCTGAATCTTGAGATCCTCTCCTTTGCCATCTGGGAGCAGGCCTCGCCCGAAAGCATCTCTATTATTTTGTTGTATTCAAGAATGTCCGATGCTCTCTTGTTCATTTCCCCTTATCGGCCCTTGATCATATTTTTTTGAGCTTTGAAAGCTCGTCCTTAAGCTGGATGTTTTCCATCTGAAGATCAAAATATGCGGATTCGAACTCCTTCACCTTGTTCTCCAGCTTGGCAGCGTAATCCTCGATCTCCTTCTTGTCCTCGTCGGCCTTGGATGCGCCTTCCTTGTACTGAATGAAGTTCTGCTTGGCTTCGTCCCACAGCTTCATGTAGTGCTGGGTGTCGTTCTCAAGCCTTTCCTTCTCCTCCCTGAGTTTGGCGACTTCTTCCCTCATGCCGAACACTTCGTCCGCCATGTTGACGCAGGCCAGCGTAGCAAGGGAACCGGCTCTTGCGCTTGAGGTGAATTTTGAGATCTCTCTCATCTTTTCGTCTACGTACGCAGCGATCTCCTGAATTGTCTCAGGGTCTCTCTCTCCGGAAATTGTGTATTCCTGTCCGTAGATCCTGACTGTTACCTTGTTGTCTTCCATGATGTCTCCTTAAGTTCAATTAAACCAGGGATAACCTATATCTCTCTAAGGATGGCCCCAAGCTCCTCTGCCAGAGCTTTGACTACCTTAGCGTGGACCGCAGCGGCCTCGTCATCCTTAAGTGTCTTCTCATCCGACCTGTAGGTCAGGCTGAAGGCGACGCTCTTCTTTCCCGGAGGAATGGGAACTCCTCTGTAGATGTCGAAAAGTTTCACATCCTTCAGGAGGTCTCCCGCGGTCTTCTTTATGACTGCTTCTATGTTTCCAACCGTCTCGCTCTCCTTCACCACCAGGGCGATGTCTCTGATGATGGCAGGATATTTGGGAAGCGGTTTGAAGATCTTGGTGGTGTTGGCCAGAGCAAGGATGCCGTCCAGAGCAAGCTCTGCGGCGTATGTCTTGGTTCCGATGCCGTACTTCTCAGTGACTTCCGGATGTACCTCACCCATGATGCCTATCTCGATCTCTTCGGGCTTGTCGCCGTTTTCAAGATGAGCCATGTGAGTGGCGCGGATCCTGGCGCATCTTCCCGGATGATAGGGACCATATTCTGTTTCCGGAACGAATTCAAGATCTCTGATGCCAAGTTTGTAAAGCATCTCAGTGATGATGCCCTTGAGTTCGAAGAAGCCTGCCCCTGCTCCGTACATTCCGAAGGAAATATCATATCCTTCGAAGGGAAGCCCGTTCTCCTCCAGATAGTTCATCATGAAGGTGTTTCCGATCTCGAAAGCCTTGACCGTGTCTATGTTTCTGGAGTAGTTCCTGCCAAGGACTTCCATCATCTGGGGCATGAGTATGGTCCTCATGACAGATGTGTCCTCTCCCAGAGGATTGAGGATCCTGACGAAACCTCTCTCCCAGGAGTCCTCAGCTATCCTGACGTTGTCCACTCCCTTGGGGCTTACGAATGAATATGTCTGGATCTCATCCATTCCCAGGGCGCAGAGGCTCTCCCTGATGGTGTCTCTGATATCCCTGGAATATGACTGGGATGCTTCGTTGTTGCCCTTGGGGATGGTAACGGGAAGCTGGTCATAGCCGTAAAGTCTGGCCACTTCCTCCACGATGTCTTCCTCGATCTTGATGTCCTGTCTGACCGTAGGATAGCTGACATACATGTCGTCTCCCTCGCCGGTCACAGTCATCTCAAGAGATTCGAGGTATGATACCATCTGCTCTCTGGGGATATCGATGCCCAGGACCTTGTTGATCCTGGAAACTCTTGCGTGTACCGGAACAGCTTCCTCGGGAACGGGATAGATGTCGATCATTCCCTTCACCACCGTGCCTGCTCCGATGAGCTCGATCAGGTGGCACATTCTGTCTGCAGCGGTTCCTGCCAGATTGGGGTCGATCCCCTTCTCGTATCTTCCGGATGCCTCTGTCCTAAGACCAAGCCTCTTGGCTGTGGTCCTGACGGAATTGGCCTGGAAGTTGGCGGATTCGATTACGATGGTCCTGGTGTCCTCTGTGATCTCAGAGTTCAGACCTCCCATGACACCTGCGATGCCCACGGGCTTCTCGGCGTCGTTGATCATCAGCATCCTGTCATCCAGAGTTCTCTCAGTTCCGTCCAGAGTCACGAACTTCTCCCCGTTCTTCGCGGTATCGACTATGATCCTGTGGTCCGCAATGGTCTCGATGTCAAATGCGTGCATGGGCTGGCCGTATTCCAGCATCACGAAGTTGGTGATGTCCACTATGTTGTTGATGGGTCTCATGCCCGCGTGGATCAGCCTCTTCTGGAGCCACCAGGGGGAATCCTCCACCTTGATGTCCTTCACCACTCTCGCAGTGTATCTCTTGCAGAGATCAGATCTGACCTCAGCCTTGATATAGTCGCTGATGTCCTCCACCTCTTCACCGGTGGTGATCGCGGGGTACTTCAGTTCTGTGCCGAAGGTGGCTGCAGCTTCCCTGGCCATGCCTATCATGGCCAGGCAGTCAGGACGGTTGGGGGTGATCTCGAAATCGATCACTGCGTCCCTGAGGCCCATGACTTCAACTACGTCCTTGCCCAGAGCGCTCTCGAAGGCTGCGGAGTTTTTCCTGTCATGATCCAGGAGCCAGATGCCGTCCTTCTGGTTCACGGGGACTACCTTGTCATCATAGCCCAGCTCACCGAAGGAGCACAGCATTCCGTAGGACATAACACCTCTCAGCTCGCCGGCCTTGAGGTCCACGCCCTCTTCCGTCTTCGGCTGTCCGTGAAGGGGTCCCGGTATGTGCGCCCCATCCAGAGCCACGGGGACATATGCTCCCTCATATACGTTGGGGGCGCCTGTAACGATCTGGAGAAGTCCGGTCTCCGGATCTTTGCCGAATGCTTTTGCGTCGCCAACGTTCACCTGAAGCACCACCAGCTTGTCTGCATGGGGATGCTTCTCGATCTTTTCTATCTTACCTACGACTACACCGGAAATGTCCAGGCCTGTAAGTTCCATGGTCTCCAGGTTGGATCCTGACATGATCATCCTGTCGCAGAAAACTTCGGGGCTGACATTAACGTCCGTATAATCTTTTAACCATTCTAAAGAAACTATCATTTATGCCGCCTCCTCTCTATTTGAACTGTTCAATGAAACGTACGTCGTTCTCATAGAGAAGTCTTATGTCGTCGATCTCATGCTTGAGCATGGCCACACGCTCAACGCCCAGTCCGAAGGCGAAGCCCGTGTACTTCTCAGTGTCGATGCCGCCTACCTTGAGCACGGAGGGATGGACCATTCCGCAGCCAAGGATCTCGATCCAGCCGGATCCCTTGCAGACTCTGCATCCTCTTCCGCCGCACTTGAAGCAGGACACGTCCATCTCTGCGGAGGGTTCCGTGAAGGGGAAGTGGTGAGGTCTGAACTTGGTCCTGGTCTCGGATCCGAACATCTTCTTGGCGAAGGTGTCCAGCACGCCCTTGAGGTCAGCCATGGTTATGCCCTCGTCCACCACCAGGCCTTCCACCTGATGGAACATGGGAGAATGGGTGGCGTCAGGAGTGTCGCATCTGAAGCATCTGCCCGGAGCAAAAACTCTGATGGGAGGCTTCATGGACTGAAGTGTCCTTACCTGTACCGGTGATGTCTGAGTCCTCAGAAGGACCTGATCGTTTATGTAGAAAGTGTCGGTCCAGTCTCTGGCGGGATGGTCGGGGCCTGCGTTCAGCGCATCGAAATTGTTGTACACCGTCTCGATCTCAGGACCCTCTGTCAGAGTGAATCCCATGGACTTGAACACATCTGATATCTCATTGATGGTTATCGTGACAGGATGCTCTGTTCCCAGGTGGAACTCCTTGCCCGGCTCCGTTACGTCGATCTTCTCGGCCTTGAACCTGGCTTCCTGAGCCGCCGCCTTGAGCTGCTCCTGTGTGTTCTTAAGCATCTGCTCGATCTGGGCCTTCACCGTGTTGGCTTCCATGCCCAGTTCTTTTCTCTCCTCAGGCGAAAGACCACCCATGGATTTGAGGATGGATGTCAGATCGCCTTTTTTGCCCAGTATCTTTATCCTTACGTCTTCAGCATCCTTAAGGGACGTGGCTTCATCCAGTCTCCTCTTCGCTTCGTTAAGGATCTCCTGTAACGATTCCTTCATTTCTTGCTTCTTATCCTTTCATACATCAGTATTCCCGCCGCCATGGATGCGTTCAGGCTCTCGGTATCTCCGGCCATGGGAATACGTATTTTCAAGTCCGCCATCTCAATGAGCTCCGGTGAGACGCCGTTTCCCTCGTTGCCTACGACTATGGCGCAGTCTCTGGAAAGATCTTCCTCGTAATACGCCTTCTCCGCAGTCATGTAGGAAACAGCAAGTTTCTTGTTCCGAGACTTAAGAAATGCGGACAGTTCTTCGTTTGTCTCAAAAAATGCAACGGGCATCCTCAGGACCGACCCTGCGGCGGATCTCACCGCCTTGGGTGAATACGGATCTGCGGTCCCCTTCAAAAACACTGCCAGACTGAAGCCGGCAGCATCCGCAGTTCTCAGGATGGTACCGATGTTCCCCGGGTCCTGCAGCCGGTCAAGCACGATGATGTTCCCGTCCTTGAGATCCAGGGTGTAGGGATCGGTGTCCTTCATTCCGACTATCCCCAATATGCCCTGGGGAGTCACGGTGTCGCTCAGCTTAGAGAACAAAGAAGGGGGCAGCATGAAGATCCTGTCCCCCGGTACTTCGCTGAGAGCAGGTCCGATGCCGTCTGGGCTTTCCGGTCCAACCTCACGCCTTACCATGAGAGCTTTGATCTCGATACCTTCTTTCAGGGCCTCTTCCAGAAGATTCGGCCCCTCTATAAGGTACTCTCTCCACTTTTCACGGTATTTCTTCTTCTTAAGTTCAAGAGCATGTCTGAATATTTTGTTTTTGTCAGATAATATCTCTTTCAAACGGCTTGTTCAATTATACACCGAAAGCCGGCTATGCCGGCTCGGTCATTTCAAAACCGGTTTTCCGGTTTCAGTTATTCTTCAAGAAAGCTGGGGATCACAAACTCAGATCTCTCTGATCCTTCTTCTTCGTTCTTCTTCTTCTCCAGGAGCTCCTGAAGGGTGATCTCTGTTCCGCTGAGACCGTCAACCTTGCCGAATACTTCGTCAAGTCCCTTTGCCTGAGGTGCTTCCTTGGGCATTCTGGTCTCCTCGTCAGTCCTGTTCAGACCTGTGGTCACAGGCTTCGGCTCCGGTGCGGGTGCCGCAACGACGGGTTCTTCTTCATAGTCATCTTCTTCATCGAATCCGGTGGCTATGACGGTGACCTTGATCTCGTCCTTCATGGACTCTTCGTTGGAAACTCCGAAGATCAGGATGCAGTCATCGTCTGCTCTCTTCTGAACTTCAGAAGCGATCTCATTGATCTCCATCATTCCGATGTCATATCCGCCTACGATGTAGAGCAGGATGGCCTTTGCACCGTCGATGGTGGTCTCAAGCAACGGGCTCTCCACGGCTCCCTTTACAGCGTCCTGAGCTCTTGTCTCGCCGAATCCGTGTCCGACGCCCATGTGAGCAACTCCTCTGTCCGTCATGACTGAGCGGACGTCAGCGAAGTCAACGTTGATGAGAGCGTCATCCCTGATAAGGTCGGCGATGCCCTGTACGCCCTGGCGGAGAACGTCGTCAGACATCTTGAAAGCTTCAAGCATCGATGTGGTCTTGGAGCTGTTCTCGATGAGCTTATCGTTGGGGACCACTACGAGAGCGTCCACATATTCCTTCAGGTATTCTACGCCCAGTTCAGCCTGCTTGGCTCTCTTCTTGCCTTCGAAAGAAAACGGCTTGGTAACCACTCCTACTGTAAGGATGCCCATTGCCTTGGAAGCCTTGGCAATGACGGGAGCTGCTCCCGTTCCTGTGCCGCCGCCCATTCCGGCAGTGATGAATACCATGTCAGCGTCTTCGATGTGGGCAACTATATCCTCGATGGATTCCTCAGCAGCCAGCATACCGATCTCCGGATTCGCGCCTGCTCCGAGCCCTCTCGTAAGTTTCTCTCCGATCTGGATCTTTGTATCTGCATTGCCGAGAGCCTGGGTGTCAGTGTTCACAGCGATGTAATCGATTCCCCTGAGTTCGGCCTCGATCATCTGGTTGATGGCGTTGCATCCGCCTCCGCCTACGCCGATGACTTTGATGACTGCTCCTTTTCTCTCGTTAGTATCAAACTGTAGCATTTAATTCTACCTCCATAGTGTCACTAAACATACTTAAGTGCATTATAGCATACGATTATTTTTTTTGCACTATTTTTTTTAGGTCCGGGAACACATATCGTGCACGTTTTTTCAAGGCACAAAAAACCCGTTCCCCCTTTTATTTTCCAAGCTCGTCGCTTCTTTTCCTCGCAGCCAGATATCCCTTCTCCACCGTCTCCCGGAAACCGTCCTTCTCCATGGCGTTCACTCCTGCCTCGGTGGTGCCGCCTTTTGAGGCCACATGGGATATCATCTCCTTGGCAGACGCACCGTTCCTCTCCATGAGCTCAGCAGCTCCGAAGAAGGTCTGAAGCGCCAGTTTCTCCGCCGTCTCCCGATCCATGCCGTCTCTTACGGCCGCTTCTGTCATCGCATCGGTCAGAAGGTAGAAATATGCCGGACCCGACCCTGAAAGGGCTGTGACCGCCGATATGAGGCTCTCATCCACCCTCTCGGTGAGTCCCAGAGGGGCGAAGAGTTCCTCCGCAAGCCTTCCGTCTTCTTCTCCAGCGAAACGTCCCAGGGCGTAGCCCGTGGCGCTCTTTTTGATGGACAGTCCCAGGTTAGGCATGGCTCTCACCACCCTGGCGCCGGGGATCAGCCCTTCCATGGTCTCCGTGGTAATGCCCGCCATCACCGAGACGTAGAGTTTCTCACTGTCGAAAAACTTCCCGTACTGATCCATGGCGTCTCTGAAATTCTGGGGCTTCACACAGAAGAATACTATGTCCGCATCAGCCACGTCCTCCGGCCTGCCCTGCACCACTCCGTACTGCTCCGACAGAGCTCCCGCGGTCACCGGGTTACCGGGGTTGATCACGGTTATGTTCTCCGCAGGCACCGCCCCGCTCTCCGTGAGGCCTGCCACCATGGCTTTTGCAATGAATCCGCTGCCCAGAAAGGCAGTCCTGAGTGTTTCGATCATTTCCTAATTCCTCGTCTGTCCGTTTCCTCTGACTATATACTTATATGACGTTATCTCTCTCAGTCCCAGGGGTCCTCTGGCGTGCATCTTCTGCGTGGATATGCCTATCTCCGCGCCGAATCCGAACTCGAATCCGTCGGTGAACCTGGTGGATGCGTTCCAGTTCACGCAGGCCGCGTCCACCTCCTTAAGGAATCTCTCGGCCCTTGACTGATCTTCCGTGAGTATGCACTCCGTGTGATGAGTACCGTATCTGTTGATGTGAGCGATGGCCTCCTCAAGACTGTCCACGGTCCCTGCGGAAATATCCATGCTGAGGTACTCCCTGCCCCAGTCCTCCGGACCGGCGGGTACCAGTCCCGGGGCCAGTTCTCTTATGGAGTCATCTGCGTGGACCGTCACTCCGTGCTTCTTAAGCGCCTCCATGAGCCTTCCGGCGTTTCCCAGCCACTTCCTGTGGATCAAAAGACTCTCGCAGGCGTTGCACACCGAAGGCCGCTGGGTCTTGGCGTTTAAAACTATCTTTTCAGCCATGTCATAGTCCGCGCTCTCGTCAATGAAAACGTGGCAGTTCCCAACTCCTGTCTCCAGCACGGGGACCCTGGAGTTCTGAACCACGTTGTTGATAAGGTCTGCTCCCCCTCTGGGTATTATCAGGTCCAGATACTCCGTGAGCTGCATCAGCTGGTTCACGGCGTCATGGGACTTCTCCTCTATCAGTTCAAGGCATCCGGGATCGATGGCAGATCCAGAGAGGGCAGACTTCATGACCTCAACCAGTTTCCTGTTGGACCTGAGAGCGCTTCCGCTTCCCCTTAAGATTATACCGCTTCCCGCCTTTAAAGCAAGGACTGCCGCGTCCACAGTCACATTGGGCCTGGCCTCATAGATCATTGCTATGACTCCCATGGGCACGGAGACCTTGCGGATCAAAAGACCGTTGGGCCGGCTGTACTCTTCCAGCACCCTGCCCACGGGATCCTCCAGCTCCGCCACCTGGCGCACTCCTTCGGCCATCCCTCTTATTCTGTCCTCGGTCAGTTTCAGCCTGTCCAGAAGCTGATCGTTCATGCCTGAATCTTTTGCGGCGGCCTGATCCTCAAGGTTGGCCCGGAGGATGCCATCCATGTTATCCAGAAGAGCCCCCGCTATCTTAAGGAGAGCCTCGTTCTTTTCGTCCGATGATAACAGTCCCAGGCCGAAGGCGTGCTGCCTCACCGACCTGGCCTTGTCCGTAACTTCTCTAAATTCCTTCATAGATATTCACCGCCATGTTATCCTTGTGCACCACTTCGTTTACTTTCTCGGTACCTTTGTCCAGATCTCTGAAGGAGCAGCCTGCAGTGCCCTTGCCCAGGCGCTCATGGGTCTCGCTCATGAGAATGTTCACCACGTCTCCCTCCTCAAAATCTCCTTCCCAGGCCACCACACCCTTTCTCAGGAGGCTCTTGCCCTTGAGGGTTATGGCTTCAGCCGCTCCCTTGTCCACATAGATGTTTCCATGGGGTCTGGCATAGAAGGCCATCCACTGGAGCCTGGTCTTCAGCCTGCTTCCCGCTGTGAAGAGCGTGCCCTGTCCGGTGCCCGCCACCGCGTTGCTTACGGCATCCTCATCCTTATAGGAACAGATGAATACCGGAACTCCTGCAGTGGTGGCGAATTTGGCAGCAGTGAGCTTAGTCTTCATGCCGCCCGTTCCGTTTCCGGAGCCTGCGCCTCCCGCCAGCCTCTCTATATCTCTGGTGATCCTGTCCACCACAGGTATCCTCTCTGCCCCTTCCTTGGCGGGATCCTTGGTATAGAGCCCGTCCACGTCAGTGAGGAGGACCAGCAGGTCCGCATGCATCATTCCTGCCACCTGGGCGGAAAGAGTATCATTGTCACCAAGCTTTATCTCATCCGTGGCTACGCTGTCGTTCTCATTGATGATGGGGACAGCCCCTGCCTTTATGAGGGTGCCCAGGGCGTTGAAGGCATTCATGTACCTTTCCTTGTCTGTGAAGTCCGCCCTTGTAAGAAGTATCTGGGCGGATACATATCCCCTCTCATCCAGGGCCTCCGTGTACATTTCCATGAGAAGTCCCTGCCCTGCGGCCGCCGCAGCCTGCTTCCTCTGAACCGTGGTAGGACGCATGGTGTAACCCAGCCTCCTGAAGCCTGCAGCGATGGATCCGGAAGACACCACGATGACTCTGTGTCCCTGATCCTTCAGATCGCAGATCTGTCTCACGATGTTCCGGATCTTTTTCTGATTTATGTTTCCGTCTCTGTCCGTGATCGAGCTGGTGCCGATCTTGACCACTATCAGTTCCTTGTTCATGATTCCGCCCGTATTTTGTGTAAAAAAATAAAGAATTATATTATTATATATAACTCCCGCACAAAAAACAAGTATTCTTTACCTCATCAAAAAAGCCGGCATCGCCGGCTCAAACTGTCTGATCTCAATCCAGAGCAGGGTCAAAGGAAACGTAGTTTTCTCCCGTTACCTTGATGGTCCCCCTCTCAATTCCCTGGCTGAAAAGATTCTGTACCACCAGCTGGATATCCTTGTGCTTCAGGGCGTCCACTATGTTGTCAGAAAGTCCCTTCACCACCAGGTTGTCCAGCACATAGGCGCTGACTCCTGCATCGCTTATGTGAATGGCCCTGAAGTACATATCGTTGGCCAGCATGGCGTAGACTATCTCCATGCTCTGTCTGTAGAGCACGGTCTCCTCCACCTCCAGGGGCTCTCCCAGAGTCATCTTTTTGATGCTCAGTCCGTGGATGATGGTGACCTTGGGATCAACCGAAGTCAGCCTGAGAACTGTGCCCTCGTCATCTATGACAACGAATCTGTCGCCGTAGACCACAGCGGCGGTCTGCTTTCTCTCCGTTATGTGGATGACCACCGTCGAGGGAAGCTTCCTGGTGATCCTGACCTTTTCCATATATGGATCCTTCATGAGCTGCTTCTTGATATCTGAGGGTTTGAATCCGGTGAAGATGTTCACCCCTGTATCGCAGTCGCCCATGTTGATTATCTCTTCGTCGTTGTAGTAGGTGTTTCCCTCCACCTCGTAGGTCGTGACATCAAAATGAGGCGATTTCAGGCCGTAGATCACGGCGCCGATCATCGCCAGGATGATGACGAGGATGGTGAATCCTCTGAATCTCCTTATCTTTCTTTTTGCTTCTCTGTCACTTTTTGCCATATTCTGAACCGGACGCCGCGTCCCTCACTTTTTCATGGGTTCTGCAGTCCGGCATCCTTCACTATCTCTTCGTATATTATATCCGTAGCCATGGAAGGTGCAAGTGTCCTTGCGATCCTGCCCATCTCAAGGGCTTTGTCCGGATCCTCTCTGAGTTCCCTTACCATCTCCATCACCTTCTCCGGAGTAACGTCCTTCTCCTCGATCATGAAGGCCGCTCCCGCATCGGCAGCCGCCTTGGCGTTGTAGTACTGATGGTTGGCGGATACGTTGGGTGACGGTATGAGGATGGAAGCCTTGCCCTGAGCCATGGCCTCAGCCATGGAAAGTGCTCCCGCCCTTGATATCACCACGTCACAGGCTGCCAGACAGTCCTGCATGTTGTCTATGTAGCTGGTGAGACGGATGTTTTGCTCCGTTTTTATGCCTCTTAATGACAGTTCCTCCAGCACCTTGTCATAATACCACTTTCCGGTGCCGAATATAAGGGTCTCTTTGGGCTTTCCGTTCATGGCGCCGGTGAACTCCACTCCGATCTTGTCGATGGTCTCCGCGCCCAGGGATCCTCCGAAGATCAGGACGACGAAGTCATCCTGAGCTATGCCCAGTCTCTCCCTTGCGGCATCCTTCTCCAGTGTGAAAAACTCCTGTCTCACAGGGTTGCCGCTTACGATCAGCTTGTCCTTATCCGAGAAGTACTCCCCGCCCTCCTTGAAGCCGAGGAATATCTTTCTCACGTATTTCTCCAGTTTCCTGTTGGAAAGTCCCGGGAAGGCGTTCTGCTCGTGGACGTAGCACTTGATGCCCAGTCGGTTCCCCGCAAAAATCACGGGAAAACACACGAAACCGCCGGTACCTATGATGAGGTCCGGCTTGAATTCCTTAAGGAACTTCCTTGCCTGCCTGATGCCGTTGGTGACGTGCCATCCGAACTTGAAGAGTTCGATGATGCTGCCCCTCTCGTACCACCTGGTGTCGATGTCCACCATCTCATAGCCGTACTTGGGGACCACGCCGTGCTCGAATCCGCCCGGATATCCGGCGTAGATTATCTTGCCCTGAGGATCCTTCTCTCTGAACTTTTCCGCTATGGCCAGGGCGGGATACACATGGCCTCCCGACCCTCCGCCTGTTATAACAGTCTTCATTATCTGAAACTCTTGCCGGGCTGTACAGCCACGTTCCTCTTCACCATCTTTTTGGATTCTTCCTCTTTCAGCCGCAGCCTTTCGGCGACGATCTCCGCCTCGGCCTCCTCTGACTGCCTGGTGACGTTCCAAAGTATCCCGATCAGTCCCATGAGAAGAAGCAAGGCGTTTCCTCCGTAGCTCACGAAGGGGAGGATGACTCCCGTGGGAGGCATGGAGGATGTTACGACGGCCACGTTGATGGCCACCTGGACGCCTATCATTATGGTTATTCCGGAGGCCAGCATCATGCCGTACAGGTCTTTTGCACGCATGGCTGCTCTGCAGCCTCTCCAGATCAGTACCAGATATACTATGAGAAGGACCACGATCCCGATGAATCCAAGTTCCTCTCCTATTATTGCCAGGATGAAGTCGTTCTGGGATTCGGGAAGGTAGAGATATTTCTGTACGCTGTTACCCAGGCCCAGTCCTTTAAAGCCTCCGGTTCCGAGGGCAAGCAGCGACTGCACTACCTGATATCCCTTGCCCAGGG
>JAEEOX010000119.1 GCA_016284485.1 Bacillota bacterium
AACGAAAAGACCCCTTCTTTTATTGTTTCGGAGCAGAAGCAGATATTCACCTGTTTCGGCTGCGGAGCCTCGGGAGACGTAATCGAATTCACCAAGCGCTTCTACAACCTGGATTTCGTTGAAGCCTGCGAGAAGCTGGGCAGGGAAAACGGCATCGAGGTGGAGTTCAAGAAGGGGACGGAGAACAAAAAACGCGACCGGCTCCTGAGCCTGAACCGCACCGCTGCGAGATATTTCTGCAAAACATTTTTTGAGGCGGCCAATCCGGGGTATACATACATGAGAAGCAGGGGCATGGACGACGCCACTCTCACTAAGTTCGGCATCGGCTATGCGGATCCTGAATGGGATTCCCTCACGAAGTTCATGAAGTCCAAGGGAGCATCCGATGATGAGCTCATCGAACTGGGACTGGCATCCAGGTCCAGGGACGGTAGGATGTTCGACAGGTTCAGGAACAGGGTGATGTTCCCCATAATCAACACTTCCGGCAGCGTCATCGGATTCGGCGGCCGCAAGATCGACGAAAAGGATGATCCTAAGTACATAAACTCCCCCGAAAACCTGGTATTCAGAAAGAAAAACAACCTTTACGGTCTGAACACCGCCAAGCAGGAGGTTGGAGACGGGAAGCCGGCAGTCATAGTAGAAGGATACATGGACGTCATGGGCCTCTACAGATACGGCATGAAGAATGCCGTGGCTTCACTGGGCACAGCACTCACGGAGAATCAGGCCAAGCTCATCAAGAGGTACACCAGGGAAGTGGTGCTCTGCTACGACGCTGACGGCGCCGGGATCAATGCGGCGCTGAGGGGAATAGATGTTCTGTCCGCGCAGGATCTGAAGGTCAGAGTGTTCCACGTGGAAGACGGCAAGGATCCGGATGAATTCGTGAAGATGCACGGAAGAGATGCTTTCCTGGAACTGGCGCAGAAGGCTCCTCCTGCCACACAGTACAAGCTGGAGAACGCGGCACGCGGTCTGGAGCTTAACACAGAGGAGGGCAAACTCGAATACCTGAGACGTGCAGCCGTCATACTCAAGGGCCTGAGTCCGGTGGAGAGGGACATCTACGTCAAGTCCCTGGCCGAGAGACTCAAGGTGTCAGAAAGGGCCATCAACGAGGAGATCGAACTGAACAAGACTCAGCCAGCCAGATCCGAGAGGCCGAGAACTGAAAGGGATGATGAGGAAGTTCAGGAACTTACCTCTTCGGACACATATATTTTGAAGGCTCTTCTGACGGATCCGTCCCTTACGGAGAAATTGTTCGAAGAACCGGCAATAATAACATCATCGCTTGGGAAAAAAATAGAGGAGAACCTTTTCAGGACATACGGTCTGAAGGGCACCTACGAAGAGAGGGACGCCTTCGCAGGCCTGGATCCCGATGAGGCCGCAAAAGCATCGGATGCACTGAATGCGGTCATGCTGAACGGTAAGGAAGAAGAAGTCTTCATGGAGAGCATGAGGCGCTGGAGACTGAGGGAACTCAAGAAACAGCAGAACCTCATCATAGATAAGATCGAAATAGCAGAAAACAGTGAGTTGGATCAGGATACCACGGAAGAACTGACCCGGGAACTGATCGATGTTGAGAAAAAAATAAAGGAATTGGAAGAGAGAAGCAATGGCAGAAACTAAGACGAAGAAAAGCAGCAAAGGCAGTAAGATGGACGATCTTGATCGTGAGATCATGAAGGAAAGAGAAGCTGAACAGATGGCCAACGAAGAGCCTGAGGAAGACAGCGCAGCTAATGCAGCCGCCCAGGAAGAAAAACAAAAGGAAGTCGTCAGCCTCATAGTCCAGAAAGCAAAAAAGACGGGTAAGAAGATCTCGGAACATGAGGTCAACAAGATCCTTGA
The DNA here is from genome assembly GCA_016284485.1 of Bacillota bacterium. Lineage (GTDB taxonomy): Bacteria > Bacillota > Clostridia > Peptostreptococcales > Anaerovoracaceae > RUG754. The sequence continues at coordinate 1,870 of JAEEOX010000119.1, forward strand.
CGGTCACAATCCCGAGGAACTTCATCTGCCTGAGATCTACGAAGAGGTCTGGGAGAAGGGAATAGAGATCCTGACCGAGGATGACGTGAACATTGGCCCCGATCTGCTTCCCGACGATATCGACGTAGCAGATGAAAAAGAAGCCCTGGCAGAGGAAGGTCTGGACTTTGACACAGACCTGGATCCCGATCAGGCAGCATCCAAGAATCTATCCGTGGACGATCCCGTAAGGATGTATCTCAAGGAGATCGGCAAGGTGCCTCTGCTGACAGCTGACGAAGAGATCGAGCTGGCCAAGAGAATGGAGGAAGGCGACGAGGAAGCCAAAAAGAGACTTTGCGAAGCCAACCTAAGACTGGTGGTATCCATCGCCAAGAGATATGTGGGAAGGGGAATGCTCCTTCTGGATCTGATCCAGGAAGGCAACCTCGGCCTTATAAAGGCGGTCGATAAGTTCGATTACACCAAGGGGTACAAATTCAGTACCTATGCTACCTGGTGGATACGTCAGGCCATCACCAGGTCCATTGCCGATCAGGCAAGGACCATCAGGATCCCGGTGCACATGGTGGAGACCATCAACAAGCTGATCAGAGTTTCCAGACAGCTGCTGCAGGAACTCGGCAGGGAGCCGAGTCCGGAAGAGATCGCCGATGAGATGGGCATTTCTGTGGATAAGGTGAGAGAGATCCAGAAGGTGGCTCAGGAACCTGTATCTCTGGAGACTCCCATAGGCGAAGAGGAAGATTCCCACCTGGGCGACTTCATCCCCGATGAGGACGTACCTCAGCCCGTTGAGGCCGCTGCCTTCAGCCTTCTCAAGGAACAGCTCAACGAGGTGCTGGACACCCTGACCGACAGGGAGCAGAAGGTGCTCAAGCTGAGATTCGGTCTTGATGACGGCAGAGCAAGGACTCTGGAAGAGGTCGGAAAGGAATTCGACGTGACCAGAGAGAGGATCAGACAGATCGAGGCAAAGGCCCTGAGAAAGCTTAGACATCCCTCCAGATCAAAGAAACTTAAGGATTATCTGGAATGATAAGAGACAGTGAATTAACAGAATTCATAGAAAGCATAGCTCCTCTTGACACTCAGGAGGAATGGGACAATTCCGGCTGGCAGATTAGGCTCAAGCCGGAGTTTTCCCGTGTGATGACGGCTCTCGAGATAAGGAGCGACGTGATCGGGGAGGCTGTGAGAGAGGGATGCGACCTCATCGTGACCCATCATCCCCTGATATTTGATGAGTTAGGAAGTGTTGACAATAATAGTTTTATTGGAAAGAATATCATAGCTCTCATTTCAGGCGGGATAAGTGTGTTCTCACTGCATACTCCCTTCGACAAGTGCCCGGGAGGGATCAACGATTCCTTCGGAGAATTGCTGGGCATCCGGGATATTCGGCTCGTCACAGGCGATTCCGGAGACTATACCGGCGGATATCTGAGATCGGGTGTTTTGTCAGAGCCCATGAGCCTCCATGAGTTCATAGAACTTGCATCGGGCGCTCTGGATATGCTTCCGTCACAGTTCAGATTCTCTGGCGATACCCGGGTAAAGATATCCAAAATCTGCTGGTGCTGCGGAGCGGGGACCGAGTTCATGGATCTGGCCCTTAAGGAGGGCTGCGATCTTTTCATCTCAGGTGACCTTAAGTACCACCCGGCTCAGGCCGCAAGAGAGCAGGGTCTGAATATACTGGATCCCGGTCACTACGGCACGGAGAAGCACTTCGTGCATTCCATGGCGGAGATGCTGAGAGCAGCGTTCCCTGCGGAAGCTGACAACATAATGGAATCAAAAACAAATATAGATCCCTTTGCCTTCTGACAGAGGGATCTTTTTTTATAATCTTGATATGAGATATTCAAGCCGGCTCACCCGGTGCTCCTGAGCGATCAGCTCCTGATCGGATGTGAGCCTGCTGCCGGATTTGGATATGAGTTTTTCTTTTTCAAGCCTCAGGGCGTTATTGAGATATTCGCCTGTGAGGTCGTTTTTGAATCTGAGAAGGGTGAGGGGGTATTCGTTTTCGATGTCATCAGGGTCCTGATTGACGAAACATGCCCTGTGACCGTGCTCCACCGTCAGTATGGGCCATATGAACCGGCCTTCCCGTGCCAGATCCTCGCGCAAAATATGGAAATCGTGGTTCCAGAGCCAGTATCTCAGCCTTCCCACGTGTTTCCTGGGCTGCAGGATGATCCTTCTGAAACTGTGGCTCAGGTCCAGATCATCGGAAAGGATCTCAATTGACAGCATACCGCCGATCCCTGCCATGACCACAGCGTCCACTTCGGACGGTCTCAGTACCTGAAGTCCGTTACCCAGTCTGAGTTCATAGTGCTGACCCTCGATGAACTCTGGGGGCAGATTTTTTGCGACGAAATCCCTGCATTTGTCCAGGGACCCCTGTGATATGTCGGTCATGATCACGTGAGGCGAGCGTCCGCTTTCAAGGAGGGCGGCCGGAAGTAGCCCTGCGTCCGTACCTACGTCGGCCACGGTCTCCCCGGGCTCGATCAGATCGTATATGGTTTTGAGTCTTTCAGAAAAATTGATCATAACGGTTAGATTATAAATAATCCGTTGGACATTTTCAACGGAATCGTGTATATTAAACGAGCGCAAAAAATTAAGCACGAGAAGGGAAAGACATGTCAAGAACCGAAGAAATAGCAAAGAGAAGGATATTCGGAATAATCTCACACCCCGATGCAGGCAAGACCACTCTTACGGAGAAACTGCTTCTCCACGGCGGAGCCATACGTCAGGCAGGGACCGTAAAGGCCAGGAAGAATTCCAAATTCGCCACATCGGACTGGATGGAGATCGAGAAGCAGAGAGGTATCTCTGTAACTTCCTCGGTCATGCAGTTCGATTACGCAGGCAAGGTGATCTCCATAATGGACACCCCGGGCCACAACGATTTCGGCGAGGATACATACAGGATCCTGACATCCGTGGACTCGGCGGTCATGGTCATAGACGGCGCGAAGGGAATCGAGGCTCAGACCAGGAAGCTCTTCAAGGTATGCGCCATGAGAGGCATTCCCATCTTCACCTTCGTGAACAAACTGGACAGGGAGACCAAGGACGCATTCGATCTCATACAGGAGCTTGAGGACATCCTGGGCATCGAATCCGTTCCCATCACCTGGCCCATAGGCTGCGGTCTGAACTTCCAGGGTATCTACGACATCATGAAGAATGAGGCGGTGCTGTACAAGGCCAAGAAGACCCTTCAGCTGGGAGAGGAGGGCGTTTTCGGCCCAGATCTCGAGGACGACATTACCATAAACAATCTCAGGACCCTGAGAGACGAGATCGAACTCATCCAGGGAGCAGGAAATGAACTTGACATGGATAAGGTGAGAAGAGGCAAGATGACTCCCGTATTCTTCGGAAGCGCTCTGGCAGACTTCGGGACAGTGCAGTTCCTTGAGCATTTCCTGGACATGTCACCGGCGCCAGGACCGAGAAAGGCCAGACTGGACGGAGAGGACATGGAAGTCCTTCCCACGGATGACAGCTTCTCAGGCTTCATCTTCAAGATCCAGGCAAACATGAATCCGGCTCACCGCGACAGGCTGGCATTCCTCAGGATATGCTCAGGAGAGTTCGAGAGGGGGATGGAGGTAAAACTTTCAAGAACAGGAAAACCTGTGAAACTTGCCCAGTCCACCATGCTCATGGCCAACGAGCGTGAAAACGTTGAATCCGCCATTGCGGGCGACGTGATCGGAGTCTATGATACAGGCAACTATCAGGTGGGAGACACGCTGAGCGACTTCAAGGGAGAACTTTTCTTCGAACCGCTTCCCACGTTCCCTGCGGAGATGTATTCCATGGTATTCCCCAAGGATACCATGAAGCAGAAACAGTTCCAGAAGGGAGTGGAGCAGCTGGCCGAGGAAGGTACGGTCCAGGTATACAGAAACGAATACAATGAGGTCATAGTCGGAGCCGTGGGACAGCTGCAGTTCGAGGTCTTCCAGTACAGGCTGGAGAACGAGTATAATGCCAAGGTCAGAATGGACCGTCTGGACATGACGGTGGCCAGATGGCTGGGTGAGGGCCAGAACATAGACAGAATAAAGGATATGCTGGACTCCAGGCAGATGCTGGTCTACGACAGGATGCAGCGTCCGCTGCTGCTTTTCGCAAACAACTTCACCATGAACTATTTCACGGAGAAACACAGCGACGTGGAGCTCATTGAACCCATGAACATAAAAAGCACCCTTTAAGGTGCTTTTTTAGGTCCGGCTGTAAGCCGGGTTCTGTATTAGACGATCATCTATCTCGACCGTACATTACTGCACGGCTCAAGCGACCTACCTCTCGGAGGTGACGAGCAGCCACCTTTGATCCTGTTTGGTCTTGCTCCGGGTGGGGTTTACAAGGCCGCCCCGTCTCCGGGACGCCGGTGAGCTCTTACCTCGCCATTTCAACCTTACCACAGCCTGACTGTTTCGGCGGAGTGTTTTCTGTTGCACTTTCCCTATAGTTAC
>JAEEOX010000016.1 GCA_016284485.1 Bacillota bacterium
TCTAGTGTCCGGCGGACACTTCTGTAGGGCGCGGTTCAAGCCGCCCGTTCGGGGCGGCGCAGAACGGCAGACATGAGCAAAGCGAATGACTGCTAAGTCCCTCATGCCGCACAAGTGTTTTTCTACTCGACAGCCATTTTTTGCATTGCAGTGGAAAGGTTGAAGCAAAAAAACATGCCACAGTAGAAAGCAGGAACCTCCGCGCCCCGCAACCACCTGTTGCTTTGCTTTTTTCGCCACATATGGTATTGTTAGGACACAGGAGGTATTACTCATGGATACAAAAGACGTGCTTCTGGAGCTCCGCACCAGGAACGGCCTGTCCCAGGATGAACTGGCCGAAAAAGTTTTTGTTACGAGGCAGGCGGTCTCGCGCTGGGAAAACGGTGAGACTGTGCCCAACACCGAGACGCTGAAACAGCTTTCAGGGCTTTTCAATGTTTCCATCAACACCCTGCTGGGCTCCCCGCGCAAGCTGGTCTGCCAGTGCTGCGGAATGCCCCTGGAGGATTCCATCATCAGCCATAACAAGGACGGTTCCATGAACGAGGACTACTGTCAGTGGTGCTACGCGGACGGTACGTACACCTACAGCGACATGGACGACCTGATCGACGTGTGCGTCACTCACATGGTCAGTGACAGTTTCCCCGAGGATCAGGCCCGGGCATATATGAAACAGCTGCTTCCCACACTGGATTACTGGAAAAGACACGGCGAACTCAGCGACAATGGAGAGTTCGAGGCTTTCAAGCAAAAGCTGATCGACGAGATCAATGACCTTCACATAGAAGGCATGCCCAGGCTGGACAGGCTGAACGCGCTGATCGGGAGCTACGTCAACCTGGAGTATCCTCTTCCCAGCGGGATGAAGGCGAAGTTCCTGGATGATCACGTGACATATCTGGGTAATCAGCTGGAGACGACCAACGGCGAGGAACGCTGCTTCGGAGTTCTGGCCAACGCGGACTTCATCCTGATCTGCACCTACGCTGAAAACGGAGCGGATCCGGAGCTGGTCCTCTACAAAAAAAGGTGATCCCCGCCCAAAGCATCCATCCCACACAAAAACCAACCCCGCGTCTAACGCGGGGTTTTCCTTATACTGAAAGAGGAGGTCCGAGCCTCCTCTTCTTTTACATGTTTTGCTGCACCCCGACTTTTACAGATCGTAGTACATCTGGAATTCCATGGGTGTGGGCACCTTGTTGATCCTTTCGATCTCGGCGCGCTTGCCTGCGATCCACAGGTCAATGAGCCTCTGCGGGAAGACGCCGCCTTCCGTCAGGAAGTCGTGGTCTTTCTCAAGGGCGTCCAGGGCCTCGTCCAGAGATTTGGGAAGAGATGCGATCTTAGCCTTTTCCTCGTCCGAAAGCTCATAGAGGTTGAAATCGTAGGGTCCGTGGCCCTCTGCCACCGGGTCGATCTCGTTCTTGATGCCGTCCAGACCGGCCATGAGGATCGCTGCATATGCATAGTAGGGATTGCAGGTACCATCCACGTTCCTGATCTCGAATCTTCTCTTGTCAGGTGACTTGGCGTAAGGCGGGATACGGATACCCGCGCTGCGGTTGGCGGTGGCGAGTCCCACGGTGACCGGCGCCTCGAACCCGGGCAGCAGTCTCTTGTATGAGTTGGTTGTGGGGTCTGTGATGGCGCAGAGCGCACCTACGTGGCGAAGCAGTCCTCCGATGAAGTTCATGGCCGTCTTGGAAAGCTCAGAGTATCCCGACGGATCGTAGAAGAGGGGCTTGCCGTCCTTGAAAAGAATCATGTGGACGTGCATGCCGGATCCCGCTTCGTTATATACGGGCTTGGGCAGGAAAGTGGCCGTATGCCCTTCCCTGATGGCTTCGTTCTTGATTACGTACTTGGCAAGCATTGTCTTGTCAGCCTGAGAAGCCAGCTCATCGAACTCCACCTCGATCTCAAGCTGTCCGGGGCCGCCCACCTCGTGGTGGTGGTACTTGACCTTGGCGCCCAGTTCCTCCATGATCATGGTGACTCTGGACCTGTAATCATAAAGAACGTCCTGGGGAGGAGCAGCATGGTAGCCTGCCTTGTAGCCGGTCTTGTAACCCAGGTTCTGCTCGTAGTCCAGCCCGGTATTCCACTCGGCTTCCTTCGTGTCGATGTGATAGGCTGCGCCCTGGGGTTTGTTCTCGTAATCCACATGGTCGAATACGTAGAATTCATATTCGGGTCCCAGCAGGATCTTGTCGGCGATCCCCGTGCTCTTCATGTATTCCTCGGCACGCTTGGCCACGTTTCTGGGCTCCTGGTCGAAGGGGCGGTTTGCCTCCCCTGCCTTGCCGATTATCTTGACGTCGCCTATCATGCACATGGTCTTGATCTCCAGGAACGGATCGATCCAGGCGCTGGTCACGTCCGGAATGAATACCATGTCGCTGTTCTCGATGGGCGCGAACCCGTAGTTGGATCCGTCGAAGCCGATGCCCGACTTCATGGTATCCTCCGTAAATCTATCTGCGGGGACCGTTACGTGTCTCCATCTTCCTGCCAGGTCCACCATCATGAAGTCCACCATCTTTACGTCGTTGTCAACGATGAACTTCTTTGTCTCTTTGAAATCCTTGAACATTTCATGCCCTTTCTTGTTACAGATCTTTCGCGGCACGCGTTGCCCCGCCCCGCGTTTTTTCTCACATTATCCTAAGGTTGAGTCTACACTATCGTGCACGATTTGGCAACCATATGAGGCATCAATATTTTGCGCAAAAGATCCGCCGCCCCAGGCGTTACTAGTGTTTTTTCAATATCCAGGATCCACTAGTAAATTTCACTGCTGCATTACTGGCATTTTTTAAAAAACGCAAAAATACTAGTAACGAGACCCCTTGCCTTACTAGTAAAAATGTGATTCTCGTATTTTACAAGTAAGAACCTCCTTCCGCATTACTAGTATTCCCGCAAAAAACCCATTCCACTAGTAAACGACCTCCAAAACTTACTTGTGATTCTGATGTTTTGCAAAAATACTAGTAAACCCCTCCTGAAAATTACTAGTGAAACAGCGATTTACCTTATCCACTAGTAACCGCCAACGCATTAAAAAAGGCGCAGCCCTTACGGACTGCGCCACAGTAGTTTTAAATTATAGGCCTTACATCATGCCGCCCATGCCGGGGGCACCGCCCTGTCCGCCCATCATTACCGGGGGTACGGGTTCCTTGATGTCCACGATGCCTGCCTCTGTGGTGAGAAGCAGAGCGGATGCGGATGCGGCGTTCTGAAGTGCGGAACGTGTTACCTTGGCGGGGTCGACGATTCCAGCTTCCATCATGTCAACATACTCTTCTGTTGCAGCGTTCAAGCCTGTTCCCTTGGGAGCCTTCTTGACTTCGGCTACGACCACGGAACCTTCGAGGCCTGCGTTCTCAGCGATCTGTCTGATGGGCTCCTCGAGAGCTCTCTCGATGATGGCTGCGCCTGTCTTCACATCTCCGGTCAGAGTCTGTACGTAAGCGGAAACTGCGGGGATGATGTTGACGAGAGCAACTCCGCCGCCGGGTACGATACCCTCTTCAACAGCTGCCTTTGTAGCGTTGAGAGCATCCTCGATCCTGAGCTTTCTCTCCTTGAGCTCTGTCTCTGTGGCAGCGCCCACTCTGATTACGGCTACGCCTCCGCTGAGCTTGGCAAGTCTCTCCATGAGCTTCTCTCTGTCGAACTCGGAGTCAGTTGTCTCGGCCTGGGACTTGATGGCAGCAACTCTTGCCTTGATCTCTTCCTTGTCTCCGGAACCTGCAACGATGGTTGTGTGTTCCTTGTCGACCTTGACTGTTCCTGCTGTTCCCAGCATGTCCGGTGTGACTTCCTTGAGCTCATAGCCCAGATCTGTTGAGATATATGTGCCGCCTGTAAGGACTGCGATGTCCTCAAGCATTGCCTTTCTTCTGTCACCGTAGCCGGGTGCCTTTACGGCGACTACGTCGATGACTCCTCTCAGCTTGTTGACCACGAGAGTTGCAAGAGCTTCGCCCTCAACGTCCTCAGCGATAACAAGGAGCTTTCTGCCCTGCTGCATGATCTTTTCCAGAAGCGGTACAAGGTCCTGGATGTTGGAGATCTTTTTATCTGTGATGAGGATGTACGGATTGTCGATGACAGCTTCCATCTTCTCTGTGTCGGAGACCATGTAGGGGCTGAGATATCCTCTGTCGAACTGCATTCCTTCAACGACTTCCAGGGTTGTTCCCAGGGACTTGGATTCTTCAACTGTGATGACTCCGTCCTGGCCTACCTTCTCCATGGCATCGGCGATAAGGTTTCCGATGGCCTGGTCAGATGCGGAGATGCCGCCGACCTGAGCGATGGCGTCCTTGGTCTGAACGGTCTGAGCATTGTTTGCGATCTCCTTGACCGCAACGTCAACTGCGCCCTGGATGCCCTTCTTCAGTTCCATGGGGTTAGCGCCGGCAGCAACGTTCTTGAAACCTTCTCTTACGATGATCTGCGCAAGGAGAGTAGCTGTGGTGGTTCCGTCTCCGGCCACGTCGTTGGTCTTGGAAGCGACTTCCTTGACTACCTGAGCTCCCATGTTCTCAGTGGGATCCTCAAGCTCGATCTCTCTTGCGATGGTCACACCGTCATTGGTGATGAGCGGAGTGCCGAACTGCTTGGAAAGCAGCACGTTCCTGCCCTTGGGTCCAAGTGTGATCTTTACTGCGTTCGCTAATTTATCTACGCCGGCCTGTAAAAGTCTGCGTTCTTCTTCTCCGTAAATGATATCTTTTGCCATTTCTTTGCCTCCGGTAATTTATTCTATGACAGCGAGAATGTCGCTCTGCTTCATGATCGTATACTCTTCGCCCTCGAACTTGATGTCAGTTCCTGCATACTTGGCGAAAACAACCGTGTCACCCACCTTGAGTTCCATGGGTTCCTCTTCAGTGCCCTTGCCTACCGCAACGACTTCAGCATACTGAGGCTGTTCCTTGGATGCGGACGTAAGGATGAGGCCGCCCTGAGTCTTTTCTTCGGCTTCCTTCTTCTTGATGACTACTCTTGCACCTAACGGTTTGATCATTTTGATTCCTCCTTATATTCCACCGGCCGCCTTAGGCCGGCTCTCTTTCGTATATTTAGCACTCCAAAACCTTGAGTGCTAACATATTCTATTATATCCTCACTCTGCCCTTTGTCAAGGACTTAAATGTGATTTTTTGATGAAAAGATTCAATTCTTACAGTCCCCTGATATAGTAGAACAGATACTGCTGGGCAAGGCCCGCCAGAGCCCCGAATCTCTCATCTGCGAAGGCCTTCATTCCCTTCTTGTTCTTTTCGTCGAAACCGTAGAAACGGTTCATGAGTCTGGCGACCCACACGTCGATGGGAAAGGCGTCCATCTCATGAAGTCCGAACAAGCGTATGCAGGACTCCACCTTGGGTCCGATGCCCGGGAAATCTATGACTGAGGCTTTCCGATCGTCTTCGGTCATCTCCAGCCACTGCGCCGCGGTCTTTATGATATATTCGTCCCTGTATCCCAGGTGAACGTCGGCCAGATCCTCCCGGTCAAGCGTTGCCAGTATCTCCGGCGCCGGCAGCCCGTAACGCTCCATTCCTCTGAATTCTCCCAGAGGCTTTCCGAACTTCTCGGATAGTTTCTCGATGCATCCCCTGATCCTGGGGATATTGTTGTTCTGGGAAATTATGAAATCCAGGGTGGCTTCCCAGAAATCCTGTCTGAGGATCCTGATGCCCCGCCCTGCCTGGCAGGCCCCGGGCATTATCTCCGGCTCGCCCTCCATGAGGGCACGGCCCATTCCCGGATAATCTGCGTCCAGGTCCAGATAGTTCCTCCAGAACTCCTCGGACCCGGTGCCTTCCACCACGATGTCTACCATGCTCGGGCGACCTCCGTCCGCAGGCACCGCCTTCACGTTGGCCACATGGTTTCCAGTCACTCCGGTCCAGCTTCCGTCAGCCTCTTCAGTCCACCTGAAGCACTGCCCGCAGTCGAAGGTCTGGGCGGGGTCGAAGCATTCCACGTCCCGGAACTCATATTTCTTAATATCTTCCATGATACTCTATTCCTCTGACTTCCACGTTTACTTCAGCCACGTTGAAGGCCGTCATGGTCTCCACTGCGTCTTTGATCTTTTGCTGGAAGATCATCATGTCGTCCCAGAGACTGCAGGCTGAAGTGATCCTGACCGCCACGTTCACCACGTAGTTTCCCGGGGAGGGATCCTGAGTGACCATGATTACCCCGGACACTGCCTTGTCCTCATCGGCCACGATCCTGACTATGTCTGAGATCACCTTTTCGGACAAAACATACTCGCCTATGTAGCTGAAGGACGGGCGGACAACGGTCTTTTCGTCCTGGTGCCTGAGCCTGCCTTTGAAGAGCCCCAGCGAATCCAGGAAGTACCCCGCGAAAGACCTCTTGAGATCCAGGGCCGGCGCGGGAATGACATGCTTGCCGTAGTTCTCCCTCTGGGTCCTGGCTTCGGACCTTTCGTCCTCGGTGGTGATGTCCTCTATGTACAGCCTGTGCACGGGCTCCTGCCCGCCGCCCAGGCCCACTCTCTCGATTATGAGGTCCACCATCTCATCGGAGGTACCCAGCACCAGGATGGATGCGGGCGCTTTGCTCTCGATGGCGCGCCTCACCACCTCCGCCTTCCGGGGATCGTTAAATATGGCCGCCTTGATGGCGCCCACCTTGGTGGCGGCCAGCTTGGCGGATTCACCTGCCACAACAGTGCCTTTATATATGAAAAGTCCGTCGTCAATGACGCCGTCTATGTTGTGATTCCGGGTTATGTCGATGGCCTGAAAGCTTTTGCCCGTGCCCGACGGTCCGGTGAGAGTCCAGATCTCCATGGTCATCCTCGCTTTTTGAATAGATTATACTACAACATGTTGTTGATATCTAATATCTTCAAAAAACCTTTACAACTAAGTTTTTGTTTGCTATAATTCAGTGCGTTAAGATATCTTTACTGTTAACAGGAGGTAAAAAATGGCTTATATTATCACAGAAGACTGCATCGCTTGCGGAGCTTGCGCAGCTGAGTGCCCGACAGAATCCATCTCTGAGGGAGACGGAATCTATGTCATCGATGCCGATACATGCATCGACTGTGGAGCTTGTGCCGAGACTTGCCCGGTAGACGCACCCCAGGAGGCTTAATAAAGTATTAAAAACAACCGGCCGAGGCCGGTTGTTTTTTTATTTGTCTTTAAGATGATATGACAGTTCGTGCAGACTGTCTGACATGTGGACGTTCTCGCAGTGAACGTCTTCAGGAATGGCGAGGTCCACGGACGTGAAGTTCCAGATGCCCTTCACTCCCGCATCCACCACAGCATCGCATGCGTGCTGGGCTTCACTTCTGGGCACCGTCAGCACCGCCATGTCCACTTTGTTCCTGCGGCAGAATTCCTTAAGCGAATCCATGTCGGACACGTAGACCTTACCGAACTCGATGCTTGAGACCTTGTCGGGCACGTCGAAAATGCCCACGATCCTGAACTGCTTCTCGTACTGGTCTATGTAGCCGGCCATGGCCTGTCCCAGTCTTCCGAATCCCACGACTATTATGGAATACTCTTTGTCCAGACCCATGATGTTTCCGATCTGTTCATAGAGGAAATCCACCTTGTATCCGTATCCCTGCTGTCCGAAGGCTCCGAAGTTGTTCAGATCCTGGCGGATCTGAGAGGCGGTGTAGCCCATGAGCTCTGAAAGCTTGGCAGAGGAGATCCTCTCGACCCCTTCCTTCATGAGCTCTCCCAGGTAACGTCTGTATCTGGGAAGCCTCTTAATGACATACGGAGATATTCTTTTTTTCTCAGCCTGCGCGTTGTTATCTTTCATGATGCGCTGTTATTTGTTCTCCTCAACAAAGTTGACCAGATCCTGGACGGTCTGCATCTTCTCTGCTTCTTCGTCAGGGATCTCGAATCCGTACTCGTCCTCGATGGCCATGATGATCTCAACGGCGTCAAGGGAGTCGGCGCTTAAGTCTTTCATCAGGTTGGTCTCGAGTGTGATCTCGTCCTCATTAACCTGAAGCTGTTCAACGATTATCTCTCTGATCTTATCAAAAACCATAACATCCTCCTATGCTTGTTAAATATAACAATAAGAGTATAAACACCATCAAAAAATTATGCAATAGCAAATATCATATCTGCTGAATTTTTTCCCAGCGTTCATAGAGCTCATCAGTCTCCGCCCTGAGTTCCTCCAGCCGGGTCCCCAGCTTCGCCAGTCTGGCAAAGTCTGTGGCGATGGCAGGATCCGACATCTCTTCCTTCAGGCGTTCCATCTCCTCCTCGTTTAAGGTGATGGCCTCCTCAGTCTGCTCTATCTCTCTCCTGAGTCTTCTCTCCCTGGCCTCCAGAGCCTTCTTAATGGCCCTCTCCTCCTTGGAACCTGCCTGTACGTCCTGAGTAGCGTCTTTCGGCCCTGAGGCCGTCTCAGAGCCGTTCTGGCCGTTTCTGAGAGACTCCGCTTCCTTCTTCTCCAGATAGTAGTCGTAGTTGCCCAGATACTCCACCGCTCCCTCCGGGGTCAGTTCCAGGATCCTGGTGGGGATCTTTTCCAGGAAATATCTGTCGTGAGAGACTATTATGGAAGTCCCCTCGAACTCTTTGAGGGCGTCCTCGAAGACCTCGCGGGACTCGATGTCCATGTGGTTGGTGGGCTCGTCCAGGATCAGAGTGTTGGCCCCGCTCATCATGAGCTTCGCCAGAGTGAGCCTGGCCTTTTCCCCTCCCGAAAGGGAACCTACTTTGAGGAAAACATCCTCGCCCCTGAACAGGAACCTTCCCAGTATATTTCTCAGTTCGGTATCCGTGTAAAGATGGTAGGCATCTCTCAGTTCCTCAATGACGTTCATATCGTCGTGCAGCATCTGCTGCCCCTGATCGTAGTAACCGAAGGCCACGTTGGTGCCCAGCTTGATCCTGCCCTCGGTGGGTTTGAGCTCGCCCATGATCATCCGAAGAAGCGTGGTCTTGCCCACGCCGTTGGGTCCCACGATGCAGATCCGCTCTCCCCTCTTCACGTCCATGTTCAGGTGGGAGAAAAGATGTCTGTGGGGCTCTCTGTCATAGAGGGTCTTGCCCAGATCTTCGATGAGCAGCACGTCAGTGCCTGACTTGAAGTCCTGCCTGAAGGTCAGCTTCATGTCCTTTCCGGATGACTCGGGTTTCTCCAGCCTGTCGATCATCTGGAGGCGCTTCTCCCTGGACTGTGCCCTCTTCACCAGGTGCTCCGTGTTGTGGCCCATCATCATCCGGATCATGTCCTCCTGACGGCGGATCTCACGCTGCTGTATGTTGTAGGCCTTGAGCTCCGCTTCCCGGCGGGCCTTTTTCTTCTCGGCGAACTGGGAGTAGTTGCCCCTGTAGGAGTAGAGTTTTTTGTTGTCGATCTCAAGGATGTGGTCCACCACCCTGTCCAGGAAATATCTGTCGTGGGAGACCACGATCATGGTCCCTCTGTAGGACGAAAGATACTGCTCCAGCCACTTAAGGGTATCGATGTCCAGGTGGTTGGTTGGCTCGTCCAGGATCAGGATGCCTGGCTTCTCCAGGAGCAGCGTGGCCAGGGCCAGCCTGGTCCTCTCTCCGCCGGAGAGCTCGGCGATCTTTTTGGAATACTCCTCCTTCGGGAAGCCCATGGACTGCAGGACACCTGTCATCTCTGACCTGTAAGTGTACCCGCCCTTGGTCTCGTACTCCATGTTCAGGCTGTCCAGCCTTGCGATCAGTTCCGGCGAAGGTTCGCGGTCGATGGCCGCGGTCACCAGACTTATCTCCTTCTCGATCCTGTGCAGGTCCGAATATATGCCGTCAACGGCGTCGATCACATTGTCTTCCCTGAAGAAATTGTCCCTCTGCTTCAGATACCCGACCTTCACATCCCCCGGCACAAAAAACTCCCCCTCGGTGGCATCCCACTCTCCGGAGAGTATGTTAAGAAGCGTGGTCTTGCCGGTGCCGTTCTTGCCGATCAGGCCGACCTTGTCGCCGGCGTTGATCGAGAATGAGACATCCTTGAAGATCACGTCTTCTCCGTATGCTTTGGTTAACTTGTTGGCTGACAGTATTATCATGCCTCGAATTCAAGATAGGGCCAGCAGTCCAGATCCAGTCCGTCTGCTCCCTTCCTCCTGTATTTGTAGTATGCGGCGCAGGCTATCATGGCGCCGTTATCGGTGCAGAGCACGGGCTCCGGATAGTACAGTCCGATGCCATTACGCTTACACTCTTTCTCCATCATGGCCCTCAGTCTGGAGTTGGCGGCCACGCCGCCGGCCATGACGATCTTGTCCTCGTGATTCTCCAGGCAGGCGTCCATGGTCTTCCTGACGATGACGTCCAGCACCGCCTGCTGGAAGGACGCAGCCACGTCCTCTCTTCTCACTTCTCTTCCCGCCTGACGCTCTGAATTCAGATAGTTCAGTACGGCGGTCTTAAGACCGGAGAAGCTGAAATCGTAACTTCCCTTCTCCAGCATGACCCTCTTGAAGTGTATACTGTCGGGATCTCCCTCCCGGGCAGCTCTGTCGATCTTGGGACCGCCGGGATAACCCAGGCCCAGGACCCTGGCCACCTTGTCGAAGCACTCTCCCGCAGCGTCGTCCCTGGTGCCTCCCAGCACCTCAATGACGGAGTGATCCTTCACGTTCACTATCTCAGTGTGACCGCCGGAAACGATGAGGCTCATGAAGGGCGGTTCCAGTTCAGGATGAGAGATGAAGTTGGCGCTGATGTGTCCGGACAAATGATGCACTCCAACCAGCGGGATGCCTTTCGCAAAAGACAGGGCCTTGGCAGTGGATACTCCCATGAGGAGGGCTCCCACCAGACCGGGACCGTTGGTCACTCCGATCAGGTCGATGTCATCCATGGTGACTCCCGCCTCATCCAGGGCCTGTTCCAGCACCCAGTTGATGTTCTCCAGGTGATGACGCGACGCGATCTCCGGCACCACTCCCCCGTAGTTTTTGAAAATATCTATCTGCGAGGCGATGACGTTGGAGAGCATGCGGCGCCCGTCCGCCACCACGGAGATGGCAGTCTCGTCACAGGATGTCTCTATTCCCAATGTCAGAAAACTATTATCTTTCATCATTCACGGCCCTTCCACATGATAAGGGCATCTGTTCCGTCGTATTCATAGTATTTGGGGCGGATGCCTTCAGCCCGGAAACCCATCTTCTCGTAAAGCCTGATGGCGGCTTCGTTGTCCACCCTGACCTCCAGGGTCCAGCAGGTGATGCCTTCCTCCGAAGTCCGGCGCACCATCTCTTCTATGAGAGACTCTGCGATGTGTCTCCTCCTGAACTCAGGATCCACCGCCACGTTGGTTATGTCTCCCTCGTCCAGCACCATCCATACTCCCATGTATCCCACCACCTTGCCGCCGGCGAGAGCCACCAGGTAAAGAGTCCTGTCGCTGTTCTCGACCACCTCGTTCAGGAAGGCGTCCCGGGACCAGGGATCCTGGCCTTTGAAGCAGATTGCTTCCAGGTCAGTCAAGGCCTGAAGGTCTCCTTCGCCTGCCCTTCTGATCTCAAGATCCATGGCTCTACTCCTGCTTCGGAAGCTTCGATATGGGAAGCTCTCCGGCCTTCAGTTTCTGCTCGGCCTCAGCCTCACGCATGTAATCCGGAAGCAGTTCCGAGTAGTTCAGGATATCTCCGGACCTGAACTTCTCCAGTCCGGCTCTGGCAATGTCCTCTGCATCCTGATACCTGATCTCCACGGGGGCAAATTCGTAGTTCACCCTGTCACCCAGTGTGTC
>JAEEOX010000120.1 GCA_016284485.1 Bacillota bacterium
TCCGTAAGGCCGTTCCATACCGGTACTCCGGCGTTGTTTGCAAGCTCTTCAACTACTGACTGCTTGAATCCTCTGTACTCGATTCCGTCATAGAATCTGCCAAGTACCTTCGCTGTGTCTGCGATGGTCTCTTTCTTTCCCATCTGGGAGGACTTGGAATCCAGGAATGTGACTCCTGCGCCCTCGTCCATGGCTGCTACTTCGAATGCGCATCTTGTTCTGGTGGATGTCTTTTCGAACAGAAGGACGATGTTCTTGCCCTTCAGCAGCTGATCGCTTAAGCCTGCTCTCTTCTTGGCCTTAAGGTCGTGGGCCAGGTCAAGCATGTAACGGATCTCGACGGGTGTGAAATCCATGAGTGTCAGAAAGTTTCTTCCTTTAAGATTTACTGCCATAGTTTTGCTCTCCTTTTAATATTTTGATCAATAATTTGCTTCAACGTATTTTTTGATCCTGTCAGCCGCCTCTACGATGGACTCTCTGGTGACCGCATAGGACAGTCTGAAGAATCCGTCTCCGCACTTGCCGAAGGCGTCTCCCGGAACTGTGGCAACGCCGGTCTTTTCCAGAAGATCCATGCAGAACTGTCTGGGGGATACTCCCAGTTTGGTGATCCTGGGCAGCATGTAGAAGGCTCCCTTGGGCACCACCAGTTCCACTCCGGGAACAGCTCTGAGGCCCTCTGCCATCAGGTCGCGCCTCACCTTGAATTCCTCGACCATCTTCTTCGTGAAGTCCTGGCCGTGGAGATATGCCTCAGCCACACCTACCTGAACGAAGGACGTGGCGCAGGTGGACATGTTCTGATGGACCTTGTTCACGTAACGCATGAGAGGAGCAGGTCCGATGGCGTATCCCACACGCCAGCCGGTCATGGAAAACACCTTGGATGCGGAGTTGATCACCACTGTCCTCTCCTTCATTCCGGGAAGGGTGTAAATGCTTACGTGCTTGCCCTCATAGAGGAACTGGTCGTAGGTCTCGTCGGAGAAGACCATGATGTCATGTCTCTTTGCAAAATCTGCGATCTTGCCGAGTTCTTCTCTGCCGATAATGGCTCCCGTAGGGTTGCCGGGTGTGTTGATGAGGACCGCTCTGGTGTTGGGTGTGACCGCCGCCTCCAGATCTTCGGCCTTGAGCTCGAATTCGTTCTCAAACTTCAGCGGTACTTCGATGACTTCAACGCCTGCGATGTGCGCGGCCTCTGAGTATGCCGAGAAGAAGGGACTGGGTACCAGGATGGCTTCTCCCGGGTTGAAGACGGTCAGCATCAGCGCCTGAATTGCCTCGCATGCTCCTGCGGTAACTACGATCTCAGTCTCCGGATCAAAGATGATTCCATTGGCCTTACTTTCCTTCTCAAATATGGCTTTTCTAAGTTCCGGAATACCTGCCATGGCTGTGTAGTGGACAAATCCTGCGTTCAGGGACTTGATGGTGGCTTCCTTGGCTAACACCGGGGAATCAAAATCAGGTTTGCCGATCTCCATGTGGATGATGGACTGCCCTTCAGCTTCCATTTTGAGAGACTTCTGGTAGATGTCATACAGACCTCCCGCCATGTTCATGCTCTTCATTCGCTCATTCAAAAGTTGCATGGTCATTCCTTCCTTTCAATTCAACTAAAACTTGATCTTATGTATTTTGTGCTGCAGAGCCTGGCGGGTCAGGCCAAGTTCTCCCGCAGTTTTTGTAACATTCCCGTCATTTCGCTTAAGGGCGGAAATGATGATGTCTCTTTCAACTTCGTACATGTACTCGGACAGACTCTCTGCCCCGGAGCTGAAATAATTCTCGTGCTCTAAAGCGGATCCATCGTCGCCGGCATCTATCTCGCTTATGAAATATGAGGGCAGATGGGACAGATCTATTACGTTCCCGCTGTCCACCATGTTGACGGCACATTCGATGACGTTGGATAGTTCACGTACGTTTCCCCTCCAGGGGAACTTCTCGAAAGCCTCCTTGACCTCATCGTCCAGGTACAGGGGCCACTTGTCCACTTCCCTGCCGAATTTCTCAAGGAAATAACTGGCCAGCAGAGCCAGATCTCCTTTCCTCTCCTTGAGGGAAGGCACGTTGATGGTGACCACGCCCAGCCTGTAGAAAAGGTCGCTTCTGAGGAGCCCCTCGTCCACCAGTTTAATGGGATCCTGGTTGGTGATGGCTATGACCCTCACGTTCACCTGTTTGGTCTCCAGGCCTCCCACCGGTCTGAAGGTGCCGTCCTGCAGCACCCTGAGAAGCTTGGCCTGGATCCCCATGGGAAGTGAGTTGAATTCGTCCAGGACCAGGGTCCCGCCGTTGGCCAGCTGGAAAAGACCCATCCTGTCCACGGCTCCTGTGAATCCGCCCTTGACTGTCCCGAACAAAACACTTTCGGCCAGGTTCTCCGGTATGGCTGCGCAGTTTTCCGCCACCAGTGGCTTATCCTTCCTGCGGCTTCCGTTATGGATGGCCTGAGCCATCATCTCCTTGCCGGTACCTGAGGCTCCGGTGATTATCACGTTCAGGTCGCACTTTGCAGCATTCACCACCTGGCTCTTAACCGCCTCCATCTGGGGGCTTTCCCCGACGATATCTTCGATCCTGAAGCCGTCCGTCAGTCTCACCAGGCTCTTCTCGATCCTGGACATCTGACTGATGTCCTTGGTAAGGCCCAGGTTCTCGGCTCTGAGTTTTCTCAGTTCCGTCATATCCGTGGCCACCTTAATGGCGCCCTTCACCACGTTTCTCTCGGTGATGGGCCAGAAGGAAAAGTTTACGGATATGCTGTTTCCGTAGGTGTTCACGCACTCGTGGACAACGTTTATCTTGGGGAGTCCGGTGGCCAGCACCTCGATGAGGAGCTCGTCCATCTCGTTTTCCTTTTCCAGGCCCTCCAGGTTCCTGCCCACAACGTCGGCTGCCACCCTGTTCTCGATGATCTCTATTCTTCTGTTGTACTGGATCGTGATCCCGAATTGGTCGACAACATGTATGCCCTCTTTGAGCACATCTGTAAGTCTGTTGACCAGAAGGTTCGTGTTCATGCTGCACCTTTTGCTATACGATGGCTGTGTCAGGGTTCAGAATGTTGTTGGGGTCGAAAGATTTTTTGATCTTCCTCATTAATTCTATCTGTATGTCGTCCAGCTGCATTTTCAGTTCTTCGCGTTTTCTCTTGCCTATGCCGTGTTCGCCTGAAATGGTGCCGCCCATGTCTATGGCGGCCCTGTACAGCTCGTCTCTCATTTCATGATAGTTGGCAGGCAGACTTCCGTCCTTTTCGG
>JAEEOX010000121.1 GCA_016284485.1 Bacillota bacterium
GTTCAGGCCCAGGCCTGCCGGGGGCTGATCCTCACGGCGCTGCCTGAGTGATACGAAGATCAGTACCAGGGCGGTGGCGATGTAGGGCACCACCTTGTAGATCTGGGTGGGTATGAAGGGGATCGGCAGCCTGAGATACAGGATCAGAAGCGCTCCGAAAAGAGCCGAGCCCCAAAGGGTGTTCATGGGTCTCCACAGGCAGAAGATGACCAAGGCCACTGCTACCCATCCTTCACCGCTGAGTCCCTGGTGGTTCCAGACGGATCCTGCGATGGTCATGGTGTAGACCATGCCGCCCACCGCTGAGATGCCTCCGCCGATGATGGTGGCCAGGTACCTGTACTTCGTGACGTTGACGCCGGCAGCGTCCGCCGTGGCCGGGCTCTCACCCACAGCCGAGAGGAAAAGTCCCGGGCGGGTCTTTTTCATGAAGTAGGCCATGACCAGCACGATCACGATACCCATGTATACGAACAGGTTATATCCGAAAATTATCTCTCCTATGACCGGTATCTTCCTCAGCGCCTCCGGGAAGATGGGGTCTGCAAAAGCCGCCTTGAGAGCGTTGGAGATGGTGACGTTGCCGCCCACCTTGACCCTCATGAGCTCTCCGGCGAACTGGCCCACGCCCGTGCCGAAGATAGTGAGAGCGAGACCGGTAACGTTCTGGTTGGCCCTCAGGGTGATGGTCAGGAAACTGAAGATCAGGGATCCGAGGCATCCCACTCCGAAGGAGCAGATCAGAGCGATCAGGATCGCCACTGCGCCGGACGCGGATTCTCCCGCTATGTTGCCGTAGATCACCGGCCCGATGAGGCCGAAGGCGCCGCCCATGAACATGAGGCCCTCCACGCCTAGGTTCAGGTTGCCGGATTTCTCGGTGAGGATCTCTCCGGAGGTTCCGAAGAGAAGAGGTGTGCCGTTAAGGATGGCGGCTTTGATGAGTCCGATTATGCTGATGCTCATGCTTCCACCTCCTTTCCGGGTGCAGCGGTGACTCCCGGAGCTGCAGTCTCCGGAGCCGCCGGCAGTTCCTCGTGACCTCTGAAGATCATCTTGTAGTTAATGAAGAATTCACAGCCAAGCATACAGAGAAGTATGATTCCTGTGATTATGTCCGAAATGGATGCGGGAACACCCATGATGGTCTGGATCGTGGAAGCGCCCTTGGAGAGCACTGCCAGCAGAAGGGAGATGATGATCATGGCGAAGGGGTTCAGCTGAGCCAGCCAGGTCACGGTGATTGCCGTGAATCCCACTCCTCCGGCCACGTTCTGGTAAAGAGTCTGGTCTGCACCGGAGCAGATCATGAATCCCACCAGGCCCGCGATGCCGCCGGACAGGCAGGCCGTGCGAAGCATGACTTTCCTTACGTCCATTCCTGCGTAGCGGGCGGTGTTTTCAGATTCTCCCAGCACCGCGATCTCATAGCCGTGCTTGGTCTTTGTCATGTAGATGTACATGAGGAAGGTGAGCACCAGCACCAGTATCCAGCCGATGTGCACCCCGAATACCGTGGGAAGCACCGCTCTCTCGTCGAACATGGGAATGATCTGGGAACCGGGCTTGCCTTCCCAGGGGCCGCCCTGCAGCCATCCCACGATGCCGATGGCAATATAGTTCATCATAAGTGTGAAAAGCGTTTCGTTGGTGCCCCAGCGCGCCTTGAAAAACGCCGGGATGCCTGCCCAGAGTGCGCCCATTATGGCCGCCGATGCTCCCATGACCAGGAGGAGCACCGGTGAGGGCATGGAGTTCACCATCTTCAGCGCAAAAAACGTAGCCATCATTGCGCCCATGGTGATCTGTCCTTCAGCTCCGATGTTCCAGAAGCGCATTGCGAAGCAGGGGGCCAGGGCCAGAGCAGTGCCCAGAAGGGGTACCGCCACCTTCACCACCTGCCTGATGCCGGTGGCCTTGCCCAGGGAACCTGCGATCATGGTGGAGTAGGCAGTGATGGGGTTGGCTCCTGCGATGAGGAATACCAGACCGCCCAGCACCAGAGCCAGAAGGAAGGCCAGGAGTCTGATGAGCCAGACCTTTGACTTCGCCATGTCTTCACGCTTGGTAAGCCTTATAAGGGGGACTTTCTCAGTCATTCTTCTCCACCTCCTTTACTGCCTCTTCAGTGGCCTCAGTTTGGGCTTCAGCTTCAGCTTCCGCTACCGCAGCAGCCGCTGCCGCGGCTTCCGCCTTCTCCCGGGCCAGTCTTTCCTCCTCCTCTCTGGCTTTAGCCACCATGGCCTCTGCCTGGGAGATTGTCTCGCCGGGCATTGGGCTGGAGTGGATGAAGTCGGTGGAGGTCATCATCAGACCGATCTGTTCCTTGGTGGCTTTGCGGGCGTCTACCACGCCGGAGACTTTGCCTCCGCAGAGCACCAGGATCCTGTCGCAAAGTTCCAGGAGCACGTCCAGGTCTTCTCCCACGAAGACCACGGCCACGCCTTTCATCTTTTGCTCGGTCATCAGGTTGTATATGGTGTAGGAGGTGTTGATGTCCAGGCCCCTCACGGCGTAGGCGCTCATGAGGACGGAGGGAGCCGAGGCGATCTCTCGGCCTACCAGCACTTTCTGGACGTTTCCTCCGGATAATTTGCGTACGGGGTAATCGATGCCCGGGGTCTGGACGTCCAGGTTCTCAAGGACCTTTTCTGCCAGCTTCTCGGGAGCCTTTGTGTCCACAAAGATCCCCTTGCCCTTGTTCCAGGAGCGGAGCATCATGTTGCCGGTCATTCCCATGCCGCCCACCAGGCCCATGCCCAGACGGTCTTCGGGAACGAAGGCCAGGGCAACGCCGGCCTCCTTTATCTCCATGGGAGACTTGCCCACAAGTTCTGCGGGGGCCTCGTGTTCAGGAGTATAGATGATGGAACCCTTCTGTATGTGGCGGAGGCCCGCGATGGCTTCCAGAAGTTCCTTCTGGCCGGAGCCTGCGATGCCTGCGATACCCAGGATCTCTCCGCCGTAGGCCACCAGACCCACGTCGTCCAGCTTGGTGACTCCCTCGCTGTCCTTCACGGTGAGTCCTGCCACGGTAAGCCTGGGCTTGGGATCCACGGGAAGGGGCCTGTCGATATCCAGGGAGACTGTGTGTCCCACCATCATCTCCGTCAGCTCCTTTTCGCTGGTCTCAGAGGTCCTGACCGTGGCCACGTGCTGGCCTTTGCGGAGGACCGCTACCACATCGGATATTTCCATGACCTCGTTGAGCTTATGGGTGATCAGGATGATGGACTTGCCGTCCGCTCTCATGGCCTTCAGGACCTTGAAGAGCTTGCCCGTCTCCTGGGGCGTCAGTACAGCCGTGGGCTCGTCCAGGATCAAAATATCCGCTCCTCTGTACAGCACCTTGATGATCTCAACGGTCTGCTTCTCGGACACGGACATCTCATATATCTTCTTGTCGGGATCGATGTCGAACCCATATTTTTCGGCTATCTCGCGGACTTTGGCGGAGACCTTCCTGCGGTCCAGCCTGCCTTCTTCCCTGAGGCCCAGGACGATGTTTTCGGCAGCGGTAAAAACATCCACCAGTTTGAAGTGCTGGTGGATCATTCCGATCCCGTTGTCGAATGCGTCCTTGGGGGACTTGATCACCACGGGCTTGCCGTCGATGAAGATCTCCCCCTCGTCGGGAAAATATATTCCGGCCAGCATGTTCATGAGTGTTGTCTTCCCGGATCCGTTCTCGCCGAGAAGGCTCATGATCACGCCCCTGTCAAGGTAAAGGTCTACCTTGTCGTTGGCTGTTTTGTGGCCGAAGCGCTTGGAGATGCCTTTGAATTCAACTGCATGATCTTTTGCCATTTCTTCTCCTTAAAATCAAAACCCGGGAAGGGGTATGGCCCCCTCCCGGTGTTTTTGTGCAGATGATCAGTAAGCCTCGTTGATGAGTGTGATTCCGTCGATCCTCAGTGCGAAGTAAGGAGCGGACTGGAAATATGATTCGTGGAATGCTCCGTCGAACACAGCTTCCTCGGAATCTGCTACGAAGTCTCCGTCTGTGTCAAGGGCGAATGCTGTGGTGACCGTCTCTCCGCCTACGGTGAACTTGGAGGTGTCGAAGATCTGAAGGTCTCCATTCTCGATGAGTGCGCGCACGTTGGCCAGAGTCTCAGCTGTTCCGGCAGCGGCCACGTTCTCGTTGAGTTCGGTGAGGACTACGTCTCCGTCAGCAAGACCGTGCTGGCAGTAATCCTGCTCAACCTTCTCGCCGTTTACGATGGATCTGATAACGTAGCAGAAGTAGTTGGTCCAGTCGATCCTTGAGGAAATGATGGATGCTTCGGGAGCTACGTCAGACATGGAGATGTTGTATCCTACGTGAGGAACTCCGTTGGCCTGAGCTGTGGTGGCCGGTGTGGTGGAGTCAGAGTGCTGTGAGATGAGGACAGCGCCTCTGTCGATCAGGTCCTGAGCCGTGTTGGCTTCCATGGTGGGATCTCCCCAGGAGCCGATGAACTCTACCATCATTGTGGCGGTGGGGCACTCAGCCTTGGCGCCGAGATAGAATGCTGTGTATCCGGAGATAACTTCTGCGAAGGTGTAAGCACCCACGTATCCGATGACTGCTTCGTCCTCGGTGATCTCTCCGTTGTTGATCATTTCCTGAAGCTTCATGCCTGCTGCAACGCCTGCAAGATATCTTCCTTCATAGATGGAGGGGAATGCGTTTACGGTGTTCTCCAGGTTGTCCTTCCAGGACCCTTCATTTGTAAGGCCTGCGAAGATGACGTCGGGATATTCAGCCGCAACCTTGAGCATTGAGGGCTCCTGTCCGTAGGAGTTGCAGAAGACAGCGACGCAGCCTGCGTCTGCCAGTTCTGCGCAGTCTACCTTGACCGCGTCTCCCTCGGGATGATTGTAGGTGTAGACCCACTCAACGTTGATGCCTTCCTCGGCAAGTCTCTCCTTGGCTGCGTCAGCTGCCATGTAGAAGTTTCTGTCATAGGCTGCGTTGTCATCGCCGATGCAGACCATTCCGACCTTTACGGCTTCGCCTTCAGGCTCACCCTGGGGCTCTTCGTTTCCGCCGTTGGATCCGCCGCATGCTGCAAACGTGAATACCATTGCAAGTGTAAGTAAGATCGCTATAAATTTCTTCATGTTGTTCTTCTCCTTAAATAGATACTTCAAGTATTTTTTTCGAGAATTATTGGGATTTTCATCCGCCTATATTATACACCAGGGCCTTTGCCCGGCGCAAAATATTTAGGCCATCACGGGGCTTTTCGGGGTCAAAAAAATGCAAGTGTTCGGCTATTGCCGAACACTATCTTCCCATATGGTTGGTTTCATTCGCAGAACGTGACCCTGCCGTTGTCCATGGACTTTACCGAAGCCAGGGTCTCCACCCTGTATCCCGCTTCCTCCAGAGCCGCCTTTCCGCCCTGGAAATCCTTGGAGATCACGATGCCTATCCCCGCCACCTGTGCACCCGCCTGTTCCACTATGGAACAGAGAGCCTTCGAGGCCTCTCCGTGGGCGAGGAAATCGTCTATTATCAATATACGCTCACCCTTGGAAATGTGCTTCTTCGCCACGGTTATCTCGTTCAGAGTCTGCTTGGTGAAGGACATGCAGGGCGCCTGATAAACGTCCCCCGTCATGGTATTGGGCTTAGCCTTCTTGGCAAAGACCACCGGAACGAAGCCGAAATACCTGGCTGCCGCCACGGCGATGCCTATGCCGCTGGCCTCCACGGTCAGTATCTTGTCCACCCGGACCCCTTCGAACCTCCTGGCGAACTCCTGTCCTATCTCATCCATGAAAGCCGTGTCGATCCTGTGGTTGATGAATCCGTCCACGTTTATCCTGTCGGATCCTATGGCCACGCCCTCATTAAGTATCCTCTGCTTGAGCTTATCCATGACGATGCCTCCTTGTGGTCTGTCGCAAAACATATTCTACAACTAAACGCCGGCTCTATCAAGAGGAGGCGGCGTTGGCGAATTTTGGGTTTTGTGGGACGGACATAAAAATGGATCTGCAGTTTTTGTGGGGTTGGAACAGGATTTTTTGCACCACTAAATGTACTCCAAAAAATACATGAAAACCCTTGAAAATCAAGGCTTCCCGCGGTCCCGGCGGTGTTGAAATCGTGCACGATTTGTGGCAATATACCCTTGTAATTATATTTCAGTGCCGCCTGGGTTTGATAAGTTTTTATCATTCTGCGGCCGATTTCTATAAAGAAAGGTATTATAAAGGGTGATTTAATGTTTAAGAAATTTACCGACGGATGCGTATCCCTGGTAAACAGGTTCCTTCCGGATCCGTACATCTTCTGCATCGTCCTGACCATCATCGTATTCATCGGAGCCATCCCCGCAACGGGAGCTTCTCCGCTGGATATCATCATCAAGGGTTGGGCAGGCGGTGTCTGGGCACTTCTCGGATTCTCCATGCAGATGGTGCTCGTACTGGTGCTGGGCGATGCTTTTGCTAACGCTCCCGCCATCAAGAAAGTCATCAGAGTCATCGCCAAAGCGGCTTCTTCTTCTCCCAAGAAGGCCATCTTCATGACCGCTTTCATCTCCACCATCGCTTGCTGGATCAACTGGGGATTCGGTCTGGTAGTAGGCGCCATCCTGGCCAAGGAGATCGCTCGTCAGTGTCAGGGAGTCGACTACAGACTGCTCATCGCTTCCGCTTATTCCGGATTCGTAGTATGGCACGCCGGCTTCTCCGGCTCCATTCCTCTGGCAGTGGCTACAGCCACAACAGACGCAGGACAGTGGACAGTCGGAACATACACAGCTGACACCATTCCCATCACACAGACCATCTTCTCATGGTGGAACATCCTCATGTGCGTACTGATCCTCGTGGTCATGCCCGCCGTCCTTGCCAAGATCCATCCGGCACCCAATGAGGTCCACCTGGTTGACCCCCGTCTCCTTGAAGAGCACGATTATGCCGTTGCCAGACCCGAGACTCCCGCAGAAAAGATGGAGCAGAGCGCTATCCTCTCCTACATCATCGTGATCGCTGGAATCATCTACATGGTATGGTTCTTCATCAACAAGGGAATCAACATCGACCTCAACACGGTAAACTTCATATTCCTGATCCTGGGCATCCTGTTCCACAAGACGCCCATCGCATACGTCAAAGCCATCGAGAACGCCTGCAAGGGCGCTGCCGGCATCATCCTTCAGTTCCCCTTCTATGCGGGAATCATGGGAATCATGACCTTCAAGCTTGCTGAAGGCGGCACCGGCGAATCCCTGGCCATCGTGATCTCCGACTTCTTCGTCCAGATCTCCACGGTCAAGACATATCCGCTGTTCTCCTTCCTGGCATCCGGATTCCTTAACTTCTTCATCCCCTCCGGCGGAGGACAGTGGACAGTTCAGGGCTCCATCATGATGCCCGCAGGCGACGCCATCGGAACCAACCCCGCAGTGACAGCAATGTCAGTTGCATGGGGAGACTCCTGGACCAACATGATCCAGCCGTTCTGGGCACTTCCCGCTCTGGGAATCGCAGGCCTCAGCGCAAGAGACATCATGGGATACTGCGTGATCTCCCTGATCATCTCCGGAGTCATAGTCGGCGGCCTCTTCCTGGTCCTCGGCTTCATCCTGTAAGACTAGAGCAAAACATACAATGAACAAACCCCGCGCAAGCGGGGTTTTCGTTTGGGAGAGACCCTTACGTTGGAACGGTTTGCACGGTGCGCTGCGGGACTTCCATTGGCGGTGCATTTTTAGGGCCCCAATGGAAACGTTTCAGCAAAAAAACCGCCGCCGGGAGAAGATCACAGCAAGTTCCTTCCATTGCCGGCGTTTTTTTCGCGTCCCAATGGAAACGTCAGCTCAAAAAAAGCGTCCCCAATGGAAGCCTCATTCACGACTGACCCTGTCGCAGGTTCTTAGCGATCGGCAAGCAGCAAAAGAGACGAATGCCGCAGGCATTTCAGACATAAAAATACCGGCCGTGGAGACAAGTGTAATTTGTCGGTGCGGCCGGTATTTTGGTGTCTGTAAAGTACGAAGTACTTCGAATCTTTTGCTCAGTAACGCAGCGGTCGCCTAAAACCTGAGCTCTGACTGAGCGAGAGCGGCCCGCCGAGGCTTCCTCCGACCCATCACCGGAGAACTGCCTGTCGGCGGCGGGTTTCCGCAGCGCCGGTTCTTGCGACCGACAAGCCATGGGCGCAGGCGGAGCCTAGAACCGCTGCGCGAGGACTGAGCGAGAGCGGCCCGCCGAGGCAGGTCAGTTCTCCGGCTCCTCGCACAGCTTCATCGCTTCCAGAGTCTCTTTCA